>JADJVE010000013.1 GCA_016716715.1 Acidobacteriota bacterium
TGTAAAGACTCAGGAGGTTGTTCACCCGGGTTAACCGGTGGAATGCTGTTGGTGCGAAGCAGCAGGACCCCATCGGAGAGACCCGGATGAACGCTCATAGCAGAGCAAAGACGAACCCCCGAAGTCGAGAGCTAATCGTCCAGAGAGTGCAGGCCGAGGGCTGGAGCCGCCGTGAGGCGGCGGAAGCCCTTGGCCTGAGCGTTCGGAGCGTGGCCAAGTGGCTCAGGCGCTATCGAGAAGAGGGGCTGGCAGGGCTACCGGACCGCACGAGCCGGCCACGCAGCTCACCCATGCGTACTTCGGAGGTTCTTCGAAAAAGGGTGCTCGAGCTGCGCCAGAAGCGTCTTGTCGGGCGCGAGATCGCCGAGACAATCGGCCTGCCGCGGGCTACGGTGAGCCGGATTCTTCGACAGGCCGGCGTGGGGCGCCTTCGCTCACTTGAGCCGCCCGAGCCGCCGAATCGATACGAGCACGCACATCCCGGCGACCTGCTGCACATCGACATCAAGAAGCTGGCCCGCATCGTCGGAGGCCCGGGCCACCGCATTCACGGGGACCGCAGGAAGAAGAAGCGCGGGGTCGGCTACGAGCACTTCTTCGTGTGCATCGACGACCACTCGCGCCTGAGCTACGTCGAGGCGCTCAAGGCCGAGAACATGGCCACGGCCACGGGTTTCCTCGAGCGTGCCATCGCCTGGTACCGCGCCTCCGGTATCCAGCCCAGACGCCTCCTCACCGACAACGGCCGGGTCTTCACCTCACGACCATTCAACGAGGTCCTCGCCCAGGCCTCCATCCGTCACGGCTTCACTCGCCCTTACCGCCCTCGCACCAACGGCAAGGCCGAGCGCTTCATCCAGACGATGCTCAGGGAATGGGCCTACCGACGCTCTTACTCTTCCTCAGCAAAGCGCCGTCGCGCTCTGCCGCGATGGCTTCACTACTACAATTTCCATCGTCAGCATTCCTCACTCGGAGGTAAACCACCGGTGTCCAGAGTGAACAACCTGTTTAGCCGCGACACCTAGAGGATCCGGACCCGTACCTCGCGGACCAGCTCCAGGCTCCGTGATCTCGACCTTTTTCCTCGACGGCGGCTCGCTGGATGAGCCCGCGCTCGCCCCTCGACGATGAGCGTCATGCCCGTCCCCGATCTCGTCGAACGTGGCCTCGAGGACGGATTCGTCCGGGTTCTTCACGATGACGGACTCCACGACGGCGGGCTCGCGGCCCGCGACGACGAGACGGAACGTGGAGGTTTCCTTGGCGTTCTTGTTCTTTTCCTTGCGGCGAGCTCGCGCGCCCTTTTCTGTGCTCTCTTCTGTCTGATTTCCCAGGCCCGCATGCGGCTCCTTCCGGGCGCGCGAGGCGCCGTCGGCGGGCATGATACCCGCCGGGCGGTAACCTCCGCTCCGGAGGCATCGATGAAGGCTCTCTACCTCGCCGCGCACGGCGGCCTCGACGTGCTCCAGTTCGGCGACCGGCCCGATCCCGCGGCCGGTCCCGACGAGATCCTCGTGCGCGTCCGCGCCGCCGCCCTGAACCGGCTCGACCTCTTCGTGCTTGCCGGAATCCCGGGCGTCCCGATCGCCCTCCCGCACGTCCCGGGTGCGGACGGCTGCGGCGTGGTCGAGGCGCTTGGCGCCGGCGTGAAGGGCCCCGCGCCCGGCACGCGCGTCGTGATCCAGCCCGGGCTCTCGTGCGGCGCGTGCGAATTCTGCCGGGCCGGCCAGCAGAGCCTGTGCATCTCCTTCCGGATCCTCGGCGAACACATTCCGGGCACGTTCGCCGAGCTCGTCGCGGTGCCGGCCGCGAACGTCTACCCGGCGCCGGCCGGACTCACGGACGAGCAGGCGGCGGCGTTTCCGCTCGCCGCGCTCACCGCGTGGCGCCTCCTCGTGACGCGCGCGGCGCTGAGGCCCGGGGAGACGGTCCTCATCCACGGGATCGGCGGCGGCGTCTCCACGTTCGCGCTCCAGATCGCGAAGCTCTGCGGGGCCTCGCGCGTGATCGTCACGTCTTCGTCGGAGGAGAAGCGCGCCCGCGCGAAGGGGATGGGCGCCGACGACGTCCTCGACTCGAAAGACGACATTGGAAAGCGCGTGCGCGAGCTGACGAAGAAGCGCGGCGTCGACGTCGTCGTCGACTCCGTCGGCGCGGCCACGTGGAAGCACTCGCTCGTCGCGGCGGCGAAGGGCGGGCGCATCGTGACGCCCGGCGCGACCTCGGGCCCGAACCCCGAGGAGGAGATCCGCCACATCTTCTGGAAGCAGCTCTCGATCCTCGGCTCGACCATGGGGACGGACGCCGAGTTCGCGGCGCTCCTCGCCGCCGTCTCGGCGGGCCGAATCGTCCCCGATCGTCGACTCCGTCATCCCGCTCGCCGACGGCCGTAAGGCCTACGAGCGGATGCAGTCGTCCAGTGGCCTCGGAAAGATCGTCGTGAAGGTGGCCGGATGAGCGCGCCCGACGCCGATCTCCCGATGCTCCGCCACACGGGGGCAAGGTCCTGCGCGACGCGCCGCCGGCGTTCGGCGGCTTCCGGGCGGGCGAGGGCGGGAAGACGGCGGTCGAGATCCTCGCGCACATGGGCGACCTCTTCGACTGGGCGCTCACCATGGCGGACGGGAAGGCCGTCTGGCACGACGCCGTGCCGCTCCCGTGGGAGGGCGAGGTCGCGCGCTTCTTCGCGGCGCTCGAGCGCTTCGACGCGCGGCTCGCCGGAGGCGCACCGCTCGCCCAGCCCGCGCCGAAGATCTTCCAGGGTCCCGTCGCGGACGCCCTCACGCACACGGGGCAGCTCGCGATGCTGCGCCGGATGTCGGGGGCGAAGATGAAAGGCGAGAACTACTTCGTCGCCGACGTCGCCGCCGGCCGCGTCGGGATCGCGCAGCCGGCGCCGAAGCGCGAGTTCGACTGAGCGGGCGGCCGGACGTCGATTCTTGGGAGCCCGAGGCCGGACGGGGCTCACGGCACCTATCTTCGAGCGTCCATCGAAGTGGAGGCCCCATGATCTCGAAGGGCGTGCCTTCACCGGCCCGGGCTCGGGGAGTCGGCTCTGATCCAGTCCGTTCTTTTTGCGCTCACGCCCTCGGCTGCCGAGATGCCTCGCCGCCTCCCGAGATGGCGCGCGCCCCCTCTGGACGGGCCGCCCGTCCCCGAGCCGCAGGGCGCCGGGCGCTCGTCTCGGGCCCTTTTGCCGTTCATGGCGCTGCCCCGTGCCGGCTCGTCGACACCCGCAAGGGAATGCGCCGCTCACGGGCGGTCCCCTGCCGCCGGCCACTGGCGTAGTTACACGCTGACCGGCGTTTGCGGCGTCCCCGCGCGAGCCAGGCGAGTCTCGCTCAACGCCACGGTCGACCCGACCGGCCCGGGCTTTCTGACGCTTTATCCTCAGGGCGGGACGTTTCCCCGTCTCGACACTGACTACCTTGGGAACGACGTCATCGCCGGACGGTCCTCCTGAGCGGGACGGCGGGATCTCGATGGCGCGGCGTCTCGGGCGGTCACGTCGTCCTCGACACGAACGGGGTACGGCGACCGTTCCTGAGCCCGTCAGCAGTCTGAATGCACTGACCGGAGACCCGACGCTGCAGGGCGGCGGGACCGTCAAGGTCATCCACAATGCAGGCACGATCACGATCGCGGCTCCCGGCGTCACGAGCATCGCCCTGGGGACAAACGGTATTTCCGCCTCGCCGACGTCGGCGTCCGCTGACGAGGTCTGACGTCGAACGCGACGGACACGGCCTTAGGGGGCACGATCGTTTCGCGTAGTGGAGGTGGCGACTTCTCCGCCCATACCGTCACACTCAACCAGGCTTTGATCTTTGGCAACTCGTTTTTTGGTGGCGGCATTTTTCTCGCTGGCGGGACGAATCGATTTCTTCACGGTTTTGGGGGCAGCGGGAACGTATTTCTCGGAGAGAACGCGGGCAACATCACGCTCACGGTCGGGAGCGCAAATTCGAACGTGGGCGCAGCGCAAACCTGATGCAGCTTCGCCCGGTGACGTTCCGTTACAAGGCCCACGGGCCGGACGGCCCCAAGCAGTACGGCCTCATCGCCGAGGAGGTCGACGCGGTTATGCCGGAGCTCGTCGCGCGCAGCAAGGACGGCGAGATCGAGACCGTGATGTACCACGAGCTGCCGGCGATTCTTCTGAACGAGATCCAGAGGCTCGAGAAGCGGATTGCGGACCTCGAGCGGCGGCTCGCCGCATCGGCGCAGCCGCGGGACCGCTGAGGGATCGAGGTCCCATCGCCTAAGCCGGAATCCAGAGCGTGAACGTCGCGCCGGGGCCGTCGTTGTTCGCGACGTCCAGCCGCCCGCGGTGCGCCTGCAGGACCTTCTGAACGACGGTGAGGCCGAGACCCGTGCCGGGAACGGTTTCGGAGCCCTGGAACCTGATGTAAGGCGTCGCGATCCGCGACTTCTCCGCCGGGGGAAAGCCCGGGCCCTCGTCCGCGACGTCGAGCCTCAGGAACGCCTTGCCGTCCTCGTCGACGACACGCGCCGCGATGCGGACGGTGCCGCCCTTGGGGCTGAACTTCACGGCGTTCCCGAGGAGGTTCGCCGCCGCGCGCCGGAACATCTTCGTGTCGAGCCGCACGTGCGGCAGATCAGACGGGACGTCGACCGCCACGGCGACGCCGCGCGGGACGGCCATCCACCGCGCCTCCTCGAGGGGAAGCGCGAGCGCCTCGGCCACCGACGCAGGCCGCCGCTCGGGATCCGGCGCGTCCCCGGAGCGGTAGACGAGGAGAGCGTCCTCGATGAGCCCCTGCAGGCCGCGCGCCGAGGCGAGCGAGCCGTCGAGCAGCTTCGCGAGGCGCTCGTCGCCGCCGCGGCGCTCCTTGTCGCGCGTGAGCTCGAGCGCGGCCGAGAGCGCGGAGAGCGGGTTCTTCATGTCGTGCACGAGCATCGCCGTCAGCCGCGAGCGGTCGCGGTCGGCGAGCGCGCGCCGGCGCTGCTCGAGAGCGAGCTCCTCGACCTGGCTCTGGAGGTTTCCGTAGAGCCGCGCGGCGCGGATCGCGAGCGCGAGCTGATCCGCGACGCGGCCGAAGAAGACGAGCTCGTCCTGCGGGAACGCGCGCGGCGCCTCCCACGACATCCCGAGGACGCCGATCGCCTCGCCCTCGCGGTGGATCGGGATGCCGAGGAAGCTCTCGGCCCCGAGCGCCTCGAGCGCTTCCGCCGCGAGCGGATCGGTCTGGGCCAGCTCGCCGCGGTCGGCGACGACGTACGGGTCCGTCGAGGTCACGAGGGCGCGGAACGGCTCGCTCTCGGGCAGCGGCCGTTCGTATCCGACGAACGACGTCGGGACGTCGCCGGGCCGCCAGTCCATGAGGACGGTGCAGGACTCGCCGTCGTCGTTCAGGAACCAGATCTCGACGGAGTTCGCGTTGAAGCGCGTGCCGAGAAGCTCGGTCGCCGCGTCGAGGATCTCCTCGAGGTCGAGCGAGTCGCGCGCGGCGAGCGCGATGGAGGCGAGGATCTCGTTGCGCTTCGCCTCGACGCGCAGGCGCTCCTTGAACGCGTTCTCCTCGCTCGCCGAGCGCCGCCGGTGCAGCAGCAGCAGGCGCTCGAGGCGCATCGCGAGGAGCGGGCCCTCGTCGCGCTCGCGCACGACCTCGAACGACTCGAGCGGGATGCGGCGCACGAGCGGGTCCGTGATCTCGACGCCGGGCGGCACGACGACGAGGCAGGGCGGCGGCGCCTTCGCGACGTCGAGGAGCGGCGGGCGCGCGAGCGCGAAGCCGCGCCCGAACGCGTCCGGGCGCGTGACCCAGACGACGGGCCAGTGGTGGAAGAACTTCGGGTCGTGGACGTCCTTCTCGTCGTGCCTCTCGACGAGGAGACCCGAGCCGGCCAGCGTGCGCGCGACCCAGTCCATCGCCTCGGGCTCTCCCACGAGCCGGACGGTCCGGAGGACGCCGTCGCGCAGGGGGCGCGCCATGGCGTCGGCGGCGGGTTCCACGCGCGCATTCTCGCCGTCCGCGCGCCCCGCCGTCCACCTTGGCCCGCGTGCGATGATCGACTCGTGCCGGCCGGCCTCGTCCTCGCCGCCGTCCTCCTCTTCGGCGCCGCGCCCGCGGCCCCTCCGGAGAGGCCCGTCCTCGCCTCCTACGACGTCGTCGAGTCCACGCGCGCCGTCACGCCGGCCGGCGACCGCACGAGCGGCACCGCGGGCTCCGTGAAGGTCGCGGGAGGGCGCGCCCGATGGGAGCTCCCGCACGGGTCGTTCCCGCGCTCGAGCGCTTCGGTGGCGATCGCAGACGGGGCGCTCGTGACGCTCCTCGACCCGAAGGAGCGCCTCGCGGCGTCGGCGACCGCGGACGACTTCACGGCGCTCTTCCGCGGGCGGCCCGCGACGGAAGGCAGCGCGGCGGCAACACTCCGCGACGTCTCCGTCCGCCTCGCGCCCGATGGGAAGGGGCGCGTCCTCGAAGGCCGTCCCACGTGGAAATATCTCCTCGAGGCTCGGTGGACGCTCGTCCTGACGACGACCGGGCGCATCGCCCGCGTGACGACGGAGATCAAGGGCGTCATCGAAACCGTCGACGAGCCCGCCGCGCGGTCCCTCTTCGACGGGCTCTCACGCCTCGTCCCAGCCCGCGCCGAGGCCGCCGAGGCGCTGGACGCGGAGCTTGCGAAGCTTCCGGGCCTGCCGGTTTCGGCCGCGCTCGACGTGACATCGAAGGTCGTGTCCGAACAGGCGGGCATGCCGTCGGGAACGGAGCCGCCGCCGAGGCCGGCCGAGGCGCGCCAGACGATCACGCGACGGATCTCGAACCTCGTCGTCAGGAAGGGCGCCGCATCCGACGACGCGCTCTTCGCGATTCCCGCAGACTTTCACTCGCGCGGCCTCGACCGAATCGCTCCCGGGGACGCACCGTGAGCAGCGAGGGTCTCGGCGGCCTCGCGGCGCTCGTCCCCGACCTGCTTGCGGGCCGGCCGCTCGCGGTGCTGACCGGCGCGGGCGTCTCCGCCGAGAGCGGCCTCCCCACGTTCCGCGGACCCGACGGGATGTGGGAGGGCCGGCGAGCGGTGGAGCTCACGACGCCGGAGGCGTTCGCGGCGAACCCGAAGGAGGTCTGGCGGTTCTACGAATGGAGGCGCGCGAAGCTGCGCGAGGCGCGGCCGAACGCGGGCCACGTCGCGCTTGCGCGCATGGAGAACGTCATTCCGAGGATGACGCTCGTGACGCAGAACGTGGACGGCCTCCACCGCGCGGCCGGCAGCCGCAACCTCATCGAGCTGCACGGCACCATCCTGAAGACGCGCTGCACGGGCTGCGGCGCGAACGAGACCGGGCCCGACGCGCCGTTCCCGGAGATTCCTCCGCGCTGCGCGTGCGGAGGCCTCCTCAGGCCCGACGTCGTCTGGTTCGGCGAGATGCTGCCCGAGGGAGCCTTCGAGGCCGCGGCCGAGGCCGCGAGCGACAGCGCCGTCTTCCTCGTCGTCGGCACGTCCTCCGTCGTTGCGCCCGCGTCCTCGCTCGCGACGATCGCGGCGCGCGGCGGGGCGAAGGTTTTCGAGATCAACCCCATGATGACGCCGCTCGCGTCAAGCGCCGACGGCTGCTTGCGCGCGAACGCGTCGGCGGTGCTGCCGGTGCTGGCGGACGCGCTGGAGCGGGGAACCGCGTGAGCACCGGCCGAGGGCCGCGAGGCGGGCGCCTCGCGGAGAGACCGAAAGAAGAAAGACCCAGGGAGAAGATGCTTAGAAAGGGTCCAGAGGCTCTGGACGACGAAGAGCTTCTGGCGATTCTCCTCGGCACGGGTACGGCCGCGAGGCCCGTCCTCGAGACGGCGCGCGACCTCTTGAAGGACGGTGGGTTTCCGGGTCTCTTCGCGCGCGGCGCGCGCGACCTCGAGAAACTCGCCTCGGGTGTTGGCCCCGCGAAGGCCACCCGAATCGAGGCGGCCCTCGAGATCGGGCGGAGGCTTTCGCTCGATTCACTTTCGAAGAAGAATCTTCTTTCGGACCCTGCAACCGTGGGGCGTTACCTCATGGAGCGCCTCGCGAGCGAAACGCAGGAAGTCATGGGCGGCCTCCTGCTCGACGCGAAGAACCGGCTCGTGAGGGACGCGGCGCTCTTCCGCGGGACGCTCACGCACGCCGCCGTCGCGCCCGCGCCGCTCTTCCGTCAGGCGATCCTCGCCGGCGCGGCCGGCGTCATCCTGTACCACAACCATCCCTCGGGAGATCCCGAGCCTTCGCCGGAGGACCTCGCGACGACGAAGCGTTTCCTCGCGGCGGGACGCGAGATCGGCATCGAGGTGAAGGACCACGTCATCGTGGGGCGCGGCCGGTGGGTCTCGTTCCACGAGCGGGGGCTTCTGCGCTGAAGGGAACGGCATGAAGACGTACGACGTGGCGGTCGTCGGGGGCGGCATCGTGGGCCTCGCGACCGCATGGCGCCTGCTCGAGAAGGACCCGCGGCTCTCCGTCGTCCTCCTCGAGAAGGAGGGCGAGGCCGGCGCCCACCAGACCGGCCACAACAGCGGCGTCATCCACTCGGGCCTGTACTACAAGCCCGGCTCCGAAAAGGCGAAGACGTGCGTCGAGGGCGGGCGCCTGCTTCTCGACTTCTGCCGGACGTACGGCGTCCCGCACGAGATCTGCGGCAAGCTCGTCGTCGCGACGTCCGACGAAGAGCTGCCTCGCCTCGACGAGCTCGCGCGCCGCGGCCGCGAGAACGGCGTCGCGGGGCTGAGAGAGCTCGGCCCCGAGGAGCTTAGAAAGATCGAGCCGAACGCGGCGGGGATCAAGGCCCTCCACGTGCCTCCGACGGGCATCACGAACTACGGAGTCGTCGCGCGGACGCTGGCCGCCGAACTCACGAAGAAGGGCGTCGACGTGCGCTTCCGCGCGAAGGTCACGACGCTCGCGTCGAACAGCTCCGAGGTCCGGATCGTCGCGGGCGGCGAGCACGTGGCCGCGAGGCACGCCGTCGCGTGCGCGGGCCTCCAGGCCGACCGCGTCGCGCGGCTCGACGGCGTGGACGCCGGCGTGAAGATCGTCCCGTTCCGCGGCGAGTACTACAAGCTCGCGCCGGGGCGCGAGGGCCTCGTGAAGGGGCTCCTCTATCCCGTGCCCGACCCGCGCTTCCCGTTCCTCGGCGTCCACTTCACGCGGCTCGTGGGCGGCGGGGCCGAGGCCGGCCCGAACGCCGTCCCCGCGCTCGCGCGCGAGGGCTACACGAAGACGTCGTTCAACCTCTTCGACGCGCTCGAGGAGGCGGCGAACCCGGGCGTCTGGAAGCTTCTCGTGAAGTACGGCGGCATGGCGACGGGGGAGCTCTACCGCTCGTTCTGGAAGCCGGCGTTCGTGAAGGCGCTGCAGAAGCTCATGCCCGGCATCCGGAGCGAGGACCTCGTCCCCGGGGGAGCGGGAGTGCGCGCGCAGGCGCTGCGGCGCGACGGAACGCTCGAAGACGACTTCGTCCTCGCGCCGCACGGCCGCATCGTCCACGTCCTGAACGCCCCGTCACCCGCGGCGACCGCTTCCCTCGCGATCGGCGGGCGCATCGCGGAAGCTGTGGCTGCGATGCGGAGCTGAGGACCCTTCTCGGGGACCCGGCCGGGGCATACAATTCGCGCATGTCCACGGACGAAATCCTCGCCGCCGTGCTCGCGCTCGACCCCAAGACGAGGGCCAGAGTCGCGCACCGGATCATCGCCAGCCTCGACGAAACCGTCGAGAGCCTCGGCGAGGCCGAATGGGAGGCCGCGTGGGTCGAGGAGTCCGAGCGCCGCCTCGCCGACATGCGTGAGGGCAGGGTAAACGGCATCCCCGGCGAGCAGGTCTTCGCGAGTGCCAGAGCCCGCCTCAGCTCGTAGATACGAGTTCCATCCCGAGGCAGCGGACGAGTTTCTTGCCGAGCTCGATCGGCTCAAGGCGGTGGATCCTCAGGTTGCCAGCGACTTCACCGGCGAGGTTCAGGCGGGCGTTCATCTCCTCCTCGAGTATCCGGAAGCCGGGCCTGCGCTGGGACGATCGAGAGTTCTTCGCAGGAAGGTGCTCCGGAGGTTCCGGTTCACGCTCATCTATGCCATTGAGTCCACGCCGTAGCCAAGGGGGGATACTGGCGTCGCGGATGGCCGGGAGACATTCGTCTGTGCCTGTGGCGCAGGCGGGGCGGGGGCGCCGGTACGGTTGGTTCCTGGGCGTGTTTCCCTCTCGTCGGGGCGCACCACCGCTCGATCTGGATGGTTCGAGGCCTTGTTGGTCTTGGGGTCTTGGTTGGGGTGACGCGAGTCTGTCTGTTGATGAGTGGAGGGAGAGGTGACCTTGCTCAACTCGCGACGGTGGGGTACGTGCTGTTCGTTACGTGGTGCGTAGTCGCGGCGATCTTGCTCGTCGGCGCCCCAGTCTTGCTGTCGGAGCGCGTGGCTCGCTTCATCCAAGCGCCGTTTTCGACAAGGAGCTGATCTAGAAGACCCACCGGTACCCGAGGTACCAGGCCGTCGCGATGTGGATGGTGATCACGAGCACGAGAAACACGGCCAGCACCACGTGGAAGCCGCGCCAGTAGGTCATCACCGCTTTCGCCGTGCGGAACACGGAAGCCTGTCGTTTCAATTTCAGGAGCCGCGTGATCATCGTGCTGAACTCGTGGTAGTCGTCCCGCGTCGCGAAATGAGACCGGCACGAGACGAGGGACAGCCTCACACGGATTACGTCCAAGGGAAACGTGAAGAGCGCCCGGAAGAAGCCCATCCCCTCGGCGGGATCTGACGTCGCTTTCCTGAGGAGCCAGTGGATGTCCTGCGGCCTTTGGACTCTCTCGAGAAGCGGGTTCAGGGTTCCCCGGAGCTGTTCCATGCGGCTCCGGAGCTCGGTCAATTCGAGATAGTGGTCTCCCGCAATCGGAACCAGCCCGAAAAGGAAACGCCCCACGAGTCCTGTCGAGACCACGCAGATCAGCGAGCTGTAGCAGAGCGTCGCGATCATGTTGTTCGAGCCAAAGGCCGAGTGGAAGAGGATCACGAGGGGGCTCATCACGCCGACGAAGACATGGAACGTGAGCCAGTGGCGGATCGACTTCTTGCCCTTCAGTCGGCGCCAGTGCTTCCGCAGGGGAAGAAGGAAATTCGAGAGCATCACGACGGTGGCGACGACGCCGATGCCGTGCCCCCACCCGCCCCCCGGCTTGAGGGCCTTGTGCAGCGGTGAATACACGCGCTGGGCGGTGGGGAGCCAGTAGTAGTTCCGTCCGACGTACCACAGACCCGCCAGGATGACGAGGCCGGCGAGGGCCAGCAGCGTCCCCAGCCGGACGCGCTGTCGTTCCTCGGTCGTCTCGTCGGTGATGACCCGGGAGGTCGTCGAGACGGACTTCTTCTTCGGTTTCTCGAAGGCCTGCCCGACATGTCGCTGAATCGAAACGCCGAGGCTCTGAAGGAATTCCGTGGGGAGGACGCCCCCGACGTTGATCACGACGTAGTCGTTCGCGATCTCGGTCTTCGTCCCGGCGACGTCGAGCACGACCTTGTCCGGATGGATGGACAGGACGTTGGAGCTCATGAGAGCGTTCACGCGCCCGTCCGCGATGAGCTTCTCGATGTTCTCCTTGTTGCGCTGCTTCGCCCTGCCGAAGGCGGGGGAGCGGTAGGAGATGCTGACCTCCGTCCCCTTCTCCGCGGCCACCATCTGGGCGATCTCGAGAGCCGAGTCGCCTCCTCCGACGACGAGAACCTTCTTCCCGGCGTACTGCTCGGGGTGAAGGAGGAGGTAGGTCACCTTGGGAAGATCCTCGCCGGGCACCTCCAGCTTCCGGGGAGTGCCCATGCGGCCGATGGCCAGAACCACCTTCTGGCACTTGATCTTCCCCTTCTCGGTCAGCACCTCGAAGTTCCCGTCGTCGCCGTTGATCCCGCTGACCTTGACGCCGTGGTAGATCTTGATCGCCGCCTTCTTGAGCGCCTCGGCGAACGTCTCCATCAGGGCTTCTTTCGAGATCAGCGGCTTGCCGAACTTCCCGTAGAAGGGGAGATCGACGGTCTCCGTCATCACGAGCTTCTGCCGCGGGTAGTTGGCGATCGTCCCGCCGAGGGAGCTGCCCTGGTCCACGAGGACGAAGGACAGGCCGGCCTCTTTCATCGCCAGCGCGGTGGCGATCCCGGCCGGCCCGGCGCCGACGATGGTGGCGTGGACCTGTTTTTCGACCAGTGGCCTGGCGATGCCCTTGAAATGGCGGCCCACCTGCAGCCCCTGCCGCACGGCGTTCTTGATGAGGCCCATCCCGCCGAGCTCCCCGACGATGTGAACGCCGGCGCGGTTCGTCTCGAAGAACTCGTCGACCTCGGGAAGGTCGAGCCCGCGCTCGCTCGTGCCGAACACGAGCCGGATGGCGCCGACGGGGCACTCGAGCTCGCACCGTGAGTGGCCGATGCAGTTCGCCGCGACGACGAGGGCGGCCCTCCCGTCGACGATGCCCAGGATGTCTCCTTCCGGGCAGACCTTGATGCACGAGAGGCTCCCGATGCAGGTGTTCGGGTCGATGACCGGGTGCAGCGAGGGAGGGAGGTGGAGCTCCTTCGCGATCGAGGTCTTGAGGATCTGCGTGTCCCGGAACTGACGCTTCCGGCGGCGCAGGAGGAACAGGTAGATCCCCAGGCCAACCACCGCGAGCGACGCGATGAGAACCGCCGTGTTCTGCATCGTCTACACCTCGGAGCAGCCGTCAGGGTGTTTCGGTTCCGGATGGGGCCAGCGCCCGAAAGGTGAGCGCCTCGTCCCTCTCATTCTCGCAGGAGCAGGCCGGCTCGCTCCTGGAGCATTCGAAACACGTGAGCCGCCGGCTCCGGGAGGCGTTCGCCCGCTAGATCCCGGGTTATCCTCAGCAGTTCATGGCGGCCCGCTACTTCACCACCCCGATCTACTACGTCAACGACCGGCCCCACATCGGGCACCTGTACACGACGGTCGTGACGGACGCGCTTTCGCGCTACTGGCGCCTGCGCGGCGAGGACGTGCGGATGCTGACCGGCACGGACGAGCACGGCCAGAACATCGAGAAGGTCGCGAAGAAGGAAGGCGTCGCGCCGATCGTCATCGCCGACCGGCACGCGCCCACGTTCAGGAACCTCTGGCAGACGTTCGGGATCGCGAACGACGACTTCATCCGGACGACCGAGCCGCGCCACCGCAAGGGCGTCGAGGAGATCATCCGCCGGCTGGACGCCGCGGGCGACCTCTACACCGCGTCGCACGAGGGCTGGTACTGCCCGCCGTGCGAGGCCTTCTACCCGGAGAAGGACCTCCTCGACGGCAAGTGCCCCGTCCACGGCACGACGCTCGAGCTGCAGAAGGAAGAGAACGTCTTCTTCCGCCTCTCGAAGTACGGCGACCGCCTGCTCAAGCTCTACGACGAGGGCGTCGACGGCAAGCCGTTCGTCTTCCCCGAGTCGCGCCTCAACGAGGTGCGCTCGTTCGTCGGCGCGGGCCTCAAGGACCTTTCCGTCTCGCGCACGTCCATCACGTGGGGCCTGCCGTTCCCGGGGCGCCCCGGCCACGTCGTCTACGTCTGGCTCGACGCGCTCGTCAATTACGTCACGGCGCTCGGCTTCGGCTCCGGCGACATGTCGCTCTACGAGCGGTACTGGCCCGGCATCCACGTGATCGGCAAGGACATCCTGCGGTTCCACGCGGTCTACTGGCCGGCGTTCCTGATGTCGGCCGGCATGCCCGTCCCGCGCCAGGTCGTCGGCCACGGCTGGTGGTTGAAGGACGCCCGGAAAATGTCGAAGTCGGTCGGCAACGTCGTGCGCCCCGACGAGCTCGTCGCCGCGTTCGGCGTGGACGCCCTGCGCTGGCACTTCCTCGCGGCGATGTCGTTCGGGCAGGATGCGAGCTTCTCCGACGAGGACTTCCTCTCCGTCTACAACGCCGACCTCGCGAACGGCCTCGGCAACACGCTCTCGCGGGCCGTGAAGATGGCGTCGGACGCCTTCGGCGGGAAGACGCCCGGCGAAGTGTGCGACGACAACGAGATTCTGGCCGCCGCGCGCGACGCGGCCGCCGCGTGGACGTCCGCGTTCGAGGGCTACCGCCTGCAGGACGCCGCGTCCGCCTTGCGCACGCTCGTGACGCGCATCGACGGCTACATTGCCGCGAAGGAGCCGTGGAAGAAGGCGAAGGCCGAAGGCGTCACGCCCGCGCTCCACCGCATCCACTTCGCGACGCTCGAGGGTCTCCGCTTCGCGGCGTGCCTGCTGGCGCCCATCGCGCCGCGCACGGCGACGGAGATCTTCCGGCGGCTCGGCATCGAGAAGCGCGCCGAGGACGTCCGCGACTCCGACCTCGCGTGGGGCCAGCTTCCCCTGAGCGCCCCGCTTCCGCAGGCGCCGCCTCTGTTTCCAAGGGCGGACGCGAAGGAATATTTTGCTTCCAAGGAGAAGACCGTGGCCGAAGAGAAGACAGAGAAAACAGAAGAGAAAGAGAAGATTGCTTCGAATGGTCCCTCGCCGTTCGCAACGGCGCCCCTCGCGATCCAGCCGGGTGCAGCCGCGCCGCCAGCGGACTCTTCACCTTCTAAGAACTCTTCGTCTTCCTCTTCCTCCCCGTCCCCCTCTCCCTCCGAGGCCAAGATCCCCATCGACGACTTCCTGAAGCTCGACCTGCGCGTCGGCGAGGTGATCGCCGCCGAGAAGGTCGAGAAGTCGAAGAAGCTGATGAAGATGACCGTCAGGATCGGCGAGGAAGTGCGCTCGATCGTCGGCGGCATCGCGCTGGCCTACACGCCCGACCAGCTCGTCGGGAAGAAGTTCATCTTCGTCGCGAACCTCGCGCCCGCGAAGCTCATGGGTGTCGAGTCGAACGGGATGATCCTCGCGGCCACGATCCCCGAGACGGGCGAGCCGTCGCTCCTCATGGTCGATCCGGCGGTCCCCTCGGGGGCGAAGGTCAAGTAATGACCCGCGTGCCTTCGTCCGAAATGCCGGCCGACCCGGCCGCGAGGGCGAACCTCGAGAAGATCCTCGCCTCGCCGACCTATGTCCGGGCGCAGGAGGACCTCGGGTTCCTCGCGAGGCGCGAGCAGCGCGGAGTCCGTCTCATGCTCGAGCTGGAGAAGGCCGACTTTCAGATGGACCAGGAAGGCGTCCGAACGACGGTCGTCGTCTTCGGCGGCGCCCGCCTGACGGAAGGCGACCGCTGGTACGCAGAGGCGCGGGAGTTCGGGCGCATCGTCTCGACGACCTGCCAGGCGAACGGCATGTGCGATTTCGTCGTCACGACGGGCGGGGGCCCGGGCGCGATGGAGGCCGCGAACCGCGGCGCGTGGGACGTCGGGGCCAAAACGGTCGGCTTCAACATCCAGCTCCCGCACGAGCAGTACCCGAACCCGTACATCACACCGTCGCTCTGCTTCCAGTTCCATTACTTCGGCATCCGCAAGATGCACCTGCTCATGCGGGCCCGGGCGCTCGTGGCCTTCCCGGGCGGCTTCGGGACGCTGGACGAGCTCTTCGAGACGCTGACGCTCGTCCAGACCGGGAAGATGAAGCACCTCCCGATCGTCCTCGTCGGCCGGGACTACTGGGAGAAGCTCATCAACTGGAAGTTCCTCGTCGAGGAGGGCGGAATCGCGCCCGAGGATCTCGATCTCATCTCCTTCGCCGAGGGCGGCGCCGAGGCCTGGGCCGCGATCGTCGACTTCTACTCCCGGCATCCCGCCCTCCCGGGCCCGCTCTTGCGCTGATGCCGGCCGAGTACGCGGACTCGCACGGCCATCTCACGATGGTCTTCGACGGCGGCGAGATGAAGAACGCGCCCCGCGCCCCGCGCCCCGACGAGGCGAAGCTCCTCGTGACGCGCGCGAACGACGCGGGCGTCACGCGCATCCTCGTTCCGTCGACCGACCGCGAGGACCAGCGGCGCGCCGTGGAAACCGCCGAGCGTTTCGACGGCGTGTACGCCGCCGTGGGCTTCCACCCGCACGAGGCCAAGGAGTTCGACGAGGACAGGGACCTGAAACTCTTCGAAGAACTCTGCGCGTCGAAGAAGGTCGTCGCCGTGGGGGAGATCGGCCTCGACTACCACTACGACCACTCGCCGCGCGACGTGCAGAAGCGCGTCGTCGCCGCGCAGCTGCGCTTCGCGAAGAGCCGGAACCTCCCGGTCCTCCTCCACAACCGGCTGAGCGAGGCGGACCTCCTGCCGATCCTCGAGGCCGAGTATCCCGGCACGCCGGAGGCGCCGCGCGGCGTTTTTCACTCTTTCTGCGCAGACGTCGCGACAGGGGAGCAGGCGCTCGCGCTCGGCTACCTCGTGAGCTTCTCCGGGATGCTCACGTTCAAGACCGCCGACAACGTGCGCGAAGCGGCGGCCGCGCTGCCGCTCGCCTCGACGCTGCTCGAGACGGACGCGCCGTACCTCGCGCCGGCGCCGTTCCGCGGCAAGCCGAACGAGTCGAGCTATCTCCCGCGCACGGCCGCGCGCCTCGCCGAGGTCAAGGGCGTTTCCGTCGACGAGGTCGCGCGCGTGACGACGGAGAACTTCAAGCGGCTCTTCCGCGTGTCCTGAGAAGGTCCCCGTGGCCCGCCCGCCCCGCCTGACGAGAGCCGAGTTCGAGAAGCTCGTCGAGAAGGCGATCGCCGAGCTGCCCGAGGAGTTCCGCTCGCGGATCGAGAACGTCGTCATCGCGGTCGAGGACGAGCCGACGGACGAAGACTACGAGCTGACGGACACCCCGGACGACGAGGACCTCTTCGGCATCTACCGCGGGGCGATGCGCACGGAGATGTCGTGGGACGTCCTGCCCGAGCTCCCGCCGCAGGTCGTCGTCTTCCGCGGCCCGATCCTCCGCAACACGGACACGAGCCGCGAGGCCGTTCGCGAGATCAAGGACACGATCGTCCACGAGCTCGGCCACTACTTCGGGCTCGAGGACGACGAGATGCCGTACTGATCACCAGATCGTCCGGACGCCCTCCGCCCTCCTGAGGGCCTCGTCCCTCGTGACGAACGCGGCGCCGAGCTCTCGGGCCGTGGCGACGAGGATCCGATCCGCGGGGTCGCCCGGAAAGCCGTCCCCGAGACGAGTCGAGCGGACCGCGATCTCCGGAGTGAGCGGCACGAGCGTCACGCGCGGCAGCGCGAGCGCCTGACGGATCCAGACGAGGACGTCGCGGTCCAGCTCGAGCCGGCCTTTCGCGACGAGCATGGCGACCTCCCAGGTGGAGATGGCGCTCACTCCGACCGCGGGGGAGTCCGCGATCGCGCGGCGGGCCCGCGCGGAGAGGCGCCGGGGCGTCTCGGCCGCCCACCAGACCCACGCGTGCGTGTCGAGGAGGATCACCGGGCGGCGCGCCAGACCTCGCCGGTCGGGCGCACGAGGTCGCGCTCGCGCCGAACGCTGCCCTTGAGGCTGCGGATGGCCTCGGGCGCGGCGGCCGTGACCCGGGCGACGGGCCGGCCGCGTTTCGTGACGACGATCGGGCGGCCCGTCTCGGCGACCTCGTCGAGCAGCGCGAGGCACTTCGCCTTGAAGGTTCCCGCCGGAATGACACGTGCGGTCTTCATGGTCACGAGAATATGGTCACTTCGGGGCGGCGTCAAGGCCGGCGCTCCGACCCGGGTTCCGGTCGATGCGAGAATGGGTCTCGACATGAAGAAGAGCTGCGGCCTCTCGCTCCTCGTGTGGCTCGCGTGCATGGGCGCCTACGGTTGGCTCGCGTGGACGAAGACCGGGGAGAAAATCCCGGCGGCCGCGATCGGGTTTCTCGGCGGGACGTTCGCCGCGATGCTGTTCGGGTCGGCGGCGGGCCTCGTCACGGGCGGCGGTGATCGCGAGGCCCTGAAGCGGGCGGTGGCCGGGGAGCCGCCGAAGGACGGCCGTCTCGAGGCCGCGAGCGGGCGCGTGCGCCCCCTCGGCGCCGCGCTCGAGGCCCCGTTCACGGGTCGCGCGTGCGTCGCCTTCGAGTACAACGTCAAGAACCCCGAGGCCGAGCGGAGCGACTTCGCCGGCGTCGCCCTCGCGCCGTGCGCGATCGACTCTGCGCGGGGTCCCGTCCGGATCCTGGGCTGGTCGATGCTCGACGAGTTCCCGAAGGCGTTGCAGGAGGAGATCGATCGGGAGCGCGGCCTCGCCTACCTCAGGGGCGCGACGTTCGAGCCGCTCGGCCTCACGAACGTGCTCTCGTTCTTCAAGAACCTCGTGACGGACCAGGACGGCGCCATCCGCAAGGACATGCGCATCGCCGACGGCGAGCCGGATCTGGGCGGCAAGCGCATCGAGGAGAAGGTCGTCCCCGTGGGTTCCACCGTGACCGTCCTCGGCATCTGGTCGGAGGCCGAGCGGGGCTTCGCGCCCGGGTCGTCGGCGATGCTGAATCGGCTCTACCCGGTCAGCCCGTCTTCCATCCTGCTCGACCTGCGCGGCAGCGCGCTGAAGACATTCGGAATCGCGCTCGTCTTCTTCATCGCGCTCCACGCCATCCTCGTGCCGATGTGGTTCCTCGCGCCCGGCCGCTGACCGTGGGCGCGGCGCGCGGCTTCAGCGTGGCGCATCCGCCAGATGCTGAGCCTCGGCGCTCGACGGGTCGCGCTTGAGCGCCTTCTGCGCGGCCTTCCGCGCGGCATCCGGGCGGCCCCGCGCGAGCTCGGCGCGCGCGATCGCGAGCCACGGGTCCGCGAGCTTGGGGTCGAGCGACGCGGCCTCGCGGTAGTTCCTGATCGCGGTGGCCGGGCTGCCGGCGCGGAGCTCCAGGTCGCCGCGCACGATGAGCGCGTACGGCGAGGCGCGGCGCAGGTCGAGCGCGCCCAGCGCCGCCCGCGCCTCGGCGGCCTTGCCCTCCTCGACGTACAGCGCCGCGAGATTCTGGAGGAGCGGAGGAGAGCCGGGCTCGACCTCGAGCCCTTTCCGGAGCGCGGCGAAGGCCCCGGGGACGTCGCCGTTCCTCCACTTCGCGAGGCCGAGGTTCGCGTAGAGGGACCCCAGCCCCGGCCCGAGCTTCACGGCGATCTCGAGGTCGTGCAGGGCCTCCTGAAACTCGCCCTTTCCGAGGTGCGCGATGCCGTCGTTGCTCGCGCGGATGGCGGCGACCATGTAGTCGTCGAGAAGGGTCAGGCGCCCCGTGAGCTGGTCGGCCATCCGGTAGAAGTCGTAGACCTTCGCGCTGCGGCCGTTCACCTCCATGTACACGGCGATCATGTGGTTGTACGTGACGATGAGGTCGCCCTGGCGCTCGGACGTCCCCCGCGTCGAGACGAGCGCCGCGTGCAGGCGGATGCCGAGCGAGCGCCCCATCGCGATGAAGAGGTTCGTGAAGGAGACGCAGTTCCCGCGCCGCTTCTCGAAGGCGTCCGTCGCGGAGAACGTGGAATTCCTCTCGTACTCGAACGTCCAGGAGCCTCCGTCGATGAGCGCGGAGCGCAGGTGCTCGAGCCGGTCCTCGTCCCGTCCGACCCCGCCGATGGCCAGCGCGGCGGCCTCGATGGCCGGCGTCGCGGCCATCGGGTTCGGCGCCTCGGCGGGGTCGACGCCGCGGCGCTCGAGGCCCGCGTTCCAGCTCTTCGGGCTCACCGCGAAGCCCGGTGTCCCCTCGGTCGAGACGCAGCCGGTCAGGGCCGCGGCGAGCGCGGCGGCAAGGAGGGCGGGGACGCGCGTGCGAGTCACTCCCCCAATCTACGCTCCGGCGAGGTGCGGGGTTGCGTCGGCCGGGCTCGGAAAACGCTCGATTTGTCCCCCATGGAGCCCCGTGATATGACGCGCAGCCAACAGGTTAGGTTCCGGCCCCGTTTTCTCGGCCGAACGTTCGAGATGGTCCCCCAAGGGGCGTGTCGATGGCGTATCGCCGGAGGCTCAAAGGTCTCTCGAAAGAGCCCGTTCCTTCGGGCTCCGAGAAGCCGCGCCCGCACGCCCGCAGGACACTGCGCCGTGCCTTGAGAGTTGTTCGCACAGTCGTCGGAGCCCTTCTTCTGTGCGTCGGAGGTGCGGCGCCAGTCGTCGCGCAACCCGGCAGCCCGCTCGGAACCGCCCAGCTCCAGATCTCCGGCGCGCGGCTCACGCTCTACGCCGACGCGCTGACGACCGACGTCGAGCAGTGGGTCAACGTCGGCGAGGCCGCGCGCGTGCGCACGTGCTACGGCACAGGCGCGGCGTGCGGCACGGCGGCCGCCGGCTCGGTTCCGGGTCTCAAGGTCGTCGGCGACCTCTCCGGACCGGAACTGCCGCAGGCGATCCCGTACGAGACGGCGCCGGGCGGGACGTTCTTCCTCCCGGGCTTCCAGCGCGAGGGCGACTACCTGCTGTCGAACATCCGGCTCGTCGAGACGGCAACGGGCCGCGTCCTCGCGAACGCCGAGCCGTCCCTCGCGACGGTCCACGTCACGCAGATTCTCCTCGCGTCGGCGACCGTCACCCGAATGACGCTCGCCGACCTCCAGGCCCGCGGCATCACGATCACGCAGCAGAACTTCAACGCGTTCAAGTTTGCGGTGGGGTTCGTCTTCTCCGGGACCACCGTAATCATCGACCTGCCGGTTCTCTACAACGGCAACGGCACGACGCAGATGCTCTCGGGGCCCACGGTGAAGCTCGACGGACTGCCGCCAGCCGTCGCGAACGCCGTCAGGCGCTGGCAGCCGCCGAACATCGTCCCGTTCCAGCTCAACGCGACCGGTCCCCGCGTCCCGAAACCCGGCGGCGGGGACGACGAGGTCACCAATCCCGAGTACCCGCTCTACGGCGCGATCGTCCTGCCCGGCAGCGTCTCGTTCCTGAATCAGTTCTTCGACGCGAAGCTCATCGTCGCGAACGGCGCGCCCGGCGGCTCGGGCGCGACCCTGCAGAACGTGACGGGCGCCATGAAGCTCCCGTCGGGCGAGGTCCTGCGCCTCGCATCCACGGCGCCGCCGGTGGCGGTCGGGCAGAAGCTTCCGGTTCTGAACGCGAACGGACAGGCGGCGATGGGACCCGGCGAGCAGGGGACGGCGAGCTGGACCGTCGAGGGCCTGCTGCCGGGCACGCACGTGCTGCGCATGGAGATCGAGGCGGACCTCGCGCGCCCGGGGCGGCCGGTCCTCGCGACCGGCGGCGTCGTGCAGGCGGCGGTGGAGGTCGTGGACGCGCGCTTCCAGCTCGCGTTCAACCATCCCGACGTCGTCCGAACGGGCGAGCCCTACTCGCTCTACGTCACGGTGACGAACCTCTCGCGCGCGGCGCAGAACCTCGTCACGCTGGATCTCGCGACGGAGAACATCTCGGGCGCGCACAAGTTCGACGCGCAGGAGTCGTTCGCGAAGACCATCCCGACGCTCGCGCCGGGCGCGTCGGAGACTCTCGAGTACCGCCTCGTCGCGGACGTGACGGGGACGTGCGTCGCGACGACCTTCCAGGCGACCGGCGGCGCCACGGGAGTCATCCGCCTGCGCGCGGGGGTGGGTGAAGCGGGGATCCCGCTGTCGCCGGCGGCGCTCATCCTGCCGCGTTTCACGAACCTCCTGCCGAAGAGCCTCGTGGACGCCGACGTGCGCCTCCTCGGCCTCGCGTACAGCCTCGCGACCGCGCCGGCCGGCGCGACGCCGGCCGGCCTGCCGCATCCGCTCAAGGGCGACGTCGAGCGCCGCGCGATCGATCTCGGCGAGGCCGGGCAGCGGCTCTACCTTCAGGATAGGCTCCTCGAATCGCTCGAGGCCCTCGCGCTCGACCAGCTCGGAAACCGCCACGACCTTCCGGAGTACGACGGCCTGCGCCGCGCGCTCGACCGCGGCGCGCAGGCCTCGACCGCGCTCGGCGACCTCTTCCGGCTCGAGCAGCAGGGCCGCAACCTCACGGCGGCCGACTTCGTCGACCACTTCGCCGCGACGGCGGGCTACGGCCGCCCGTGGATGGCGGCCGCGCTCGTGCCGAACGGCTCGCAGCCCGCGCCGACGCTCGAAGTGCGCCAGTCCTCGGCGGCCGGCACGGCGTACCTCGCGTACACGAGCGAGGATCCGTCGCGCCTCCGGAGCCTTCCCTACGGCGAGATCTACGCGATCCACGACGTGCCCGGCGGCACGAAGATGCCGTTCGCCCTCGCGGGCCGGCTCGACGCCGCGGCTTCGTATCGCGTCGACCTGCACGCGGCGCCGACGGGCGCCTCGGGCCGCCTCGTCCTCGTCGTCCCGTCCGACGACCTCTCGGGATTCCGCAAGGTCGACTTCGGATTCCTGACGATGGGCGCGAGCGAGGTCTGGGAAGTTCGGGCGGTCAAGGCGGCGGGCGACGCGGCGCTGACGTTCACGCTCGTCTACCCGGGCACGGGAGCGCCGGTCCCCGGCGCGCCGGCGCCGTCCGTCACGAATCTCTCGCTCCCGCCCTTCCGGCTGATCGGCGCCGTGCAGGATCCCGAGCTCGACCGGTACGGCCTCGGGATCTCGTACCTCTTCAACCGCCCGCCCGACAAGGCGTCCGCCGAGGCGCCCTCGAGCTACGCCGTCCGCTCCACGTTCCACGGGCAGGACACGGCGTCGCCCGCCGTCACGGTGGACCGCGTGGCGACGAAGGCCGGCGCCGCGGCGTACTGGCAGCCCAACAGCGAGCGCGTCGTGAACGTGCGCTACCAGAGCCCGATCAGCGCGCTGAACGGGATCTTCGAGAGCGTGCCCGTGATCCGCCACGAGCACCTCCTCGTCACGAACGCGATCCGCGACGTGCGCGGGACGCCGCTCGATCCGCAGGTGCCGGCGATCGTCGCCGATCCGAACCGGACCGGAGGGCTCGTCGAGGGGAAGGTTCTGCGCGGCGACGGCACGCCGGCCGCGGGCTCGAAGGTCCAGCTCCTGCGTTACCGAAAGGTCGTCAATCCGAGCACGCCCGAGGGCGAGCAGCTGTATCTCGACGTCGTGGCCGAGGCGGTCGCCGGGGCGGACGGCGCGTTCTACTTCGACTTCGTCGAGGAGCCGCCGCCGCCGGGACATTCGATCGGGCACCCGCCGAACCTGCTCTCCGAATCCGTCCAGTCCGGCTTCACGCTCCGCGCGATCGTCCCGGCGGGCGCCGATCCGGTCCTCCAGCCCGAGGAACGCGCGGAGGTCTCGACGATCGTCCGCCTCCAGAACCGTCTTCTCAGGGTCAACATCGCGCTCCTCGGGCGCGGCACGGTCAAGGGGCGGCTCGTCCACGCGGACGACGGCTCGCCCGTGACGGACGGGACCGTCGCGGCCGCGAGCACGCTCTTCCCCGAGCAGCGCACGGTTCAGCCCGCGGCGGACGGCTCGTTCACGTTCGGCGGGCTGCCGGTCGGCCCGATCACGCTCTCGGGCCGCGACGTCGCGGGCAACCGCGTCTACCAGACGGTCGGAATCCAAAGGCCCGGCGACGTCGTGAACGTGACGCTCCAGCTCGGGCGGACCGGGCCTCCGAAGACCGGCACGGTGTCCGCGAAGGTGATGCGCCTCAGGAGCGGCAGCCCGCGGCCGCCGCCCGTTCCGTCGCCGGGCGCGACGGTCGCCGTCTACTCGAACGGCACCTTCATCGAGTCGAAGATCGCCGACAACCTAGGCAACGCGACGTTCACGGGCGTGCCGGCCGGAAAGGTCACGCTGCAGGCCGCGGACTTCAGCGTCTCGCGCACGCCCGCGCTCACGGACCTCACGCTCGCGGCCGACGCGACCGTCTCGGCGACGCTCACGCTCTCCGACGCCGCGCCGCGCAGCGTCGTCGGCCGCGTCCTCTTCCACGACGGGCCCTCGAACACGAACCTTCCGGTCAAGGGAGCGGTCGCCTTCATCGCCGGTCCCGGCAGCTTCGCGTACACGGACGCGACGGGGACGTACCGGATCGACGGCGTGCCGGTGCAGGGCGTCGGCGAGGCCGCGTACGCCGTGACCGCGTTCGACAACGTGCGCGGCCTGCAGGGGCAGACGGCGCTCGCGCCGGTGCTCGACACGGGAGACGGAACGCCGGTGCTCGCGGCCGACATCCTCCTGAAGAGCATGTCCGGCGGGATCGACGGCGTCGTCGTCGACCCGCTCGGCCGGCCCTACGGCGGCGCCGCGGTCGAGCTCGGGACGGACATCACGACCCTCGCGCGCGGCGACGGCCGCTTCTCTTTCGACGACATCGCCGTCGGGAACGACTGGCTCGTGGTCGCGCACGTCGGCGACGGTCTCGTGGCGGGGAAAGTGGGTTTCTTCGGGCAGGCAACCGCGTCGATCGTCTTCGGCGGCCACAGGCCGTTCGTGACGATCCGCATGGCGGGCTCGGGCGTCGTGAACGTCCGGACGCGCACCTCGGCGTCGCAGGGCGTCCTCTCGCCGATCACGTACCGGCCGACGGTCTATTCAAACGCGTCGATCGGGCCCCTCACCGGCAACCCGATCCAGACGACGACGGATCCGGACGGCCGTCTCACGCTCGTCCTCCCGGTCGGCGCGTTCTCGCTGACGGCCATCAACCCGCTGAACGGCAACAGGTCCTTCAGCCGCTCGATCGACTATCCCGGGCAGGTGATCAACCTCGACGTCGTCTTCGACACGGCGTCCACCGTGACGGGACACGTCGTCGGCGTGGACGGCGTCACGCCCGTTCCGAACGCGGACGTGTCGTTCACCGCGAGCGGCCTCCTCCCGCAGGTCCAGCGGACGGACGGCCAGGGCGCGTTCCGCTACGAGCTCGTGCCGCGGGGCGCCGTGTCGGTCACCGCGGCCGCGCTCGTGGGCAGCGTGGACCGCGTCGGCCGGGCGGACGGCGTCATCACCGGGCCGGGACAGGAACTGGATCTCACGGTGGTCATGAAGGCGCAAGGGACCGTGCGCGGGCGCGTCGTGGACGTCGCGGGCGGCGTCCCGGCGCCGCTCGCGTTCGCGCAGTTCTGCGTGCAGGAGTCCGGCTTCCCGAACCGCCGGCTGCCCGCGGGCACGGGGTTCTTCTCCGCGGACGCGCAGGGGGCGTACGAGGTCTCGCACGTCTTCGCGGGAGGCGTCACGGTCGTCGCCCGCGACCGCAACCAGGTCACGCGGCAGGGGAGCGTGCGCGGAGAGATCAAGGCCGACTTCCAGGTGGTCACGCTGTCCGACATCGTGATGACGACGTCGGTCGGGTCGATCGGGGTCACGGTGCGCGATCCCGATTCGGGCGCGCCCGTGGCGGACGCGGTCCTCACGCTCTCGAACGGCGACGTGACGGTGGCCGACGTCAACGGCCAGGCCTCGTTCGACGCGCTGCCGCTCGACACGTACTCGGTCCACGCGTTCCACGCCCCGACCGGGCGCGCCGGCCTCACGAGCGGCCTCAGGCTTCAGAACGCGGGCGACCGCGTGGACGCGATCGTGGTCCTCGACACACGCGGACAGGTCGGCGGAACGCTCTGGGACGACGCCGCGAAGACGGCGGCGGTCGGCGGAGGAACGATCCAGCTCACGGGCCGCGCGAACGGCCAGCTGTGGGGGACTTCGATCAGCGCGCTCGCGACGACTTCGTCCGAACCCGGCACGCTCGGGCGATTCCTCTTCGACGGCATGCCGCCGGGCTCGTACACGCTCGCGGCGGGCGTCACGACTTCCCCGCGCCGCGCCGCGGCCTCGCTCTCGACCACGCCAACCGCACCGGTCGTCTCGATCGACCTCGTCCTCGAGCCCGCCCTCGACCGGTTCGTCCGGCTCTTCGAGAACCTCACGGCCGGAATCTCCGAGGTCAACCCCGCGAACGGCATCTTCGCGCTCACGCTCACGCAGTCGGCGGGCTGCCCGCCGGGTTGCGTCTACTCCTTCACGACGGGCACTCCCTTCGCGCCGTATCCGGGGCATCTCTATCGCTTCCAGAACGTCCTGACGGCACAGAGCCTCGCGGTCTCGGCGCAGGAGTCGAGCGGCAAGCTGAGAACCGGGAAGATCTCGGGCACGGGCGCGTTCGCGGGCAGCGGCACGACCTCCGACCCGTACCGGCTCGTCCTCCGCGCGAAGGGCCGCGTCGTCGTCACCGTCCGCGACGCGGCGAGCCAGCCCGCGCAGGCGAACGTCACGCTGGACTCGGCGGGCGGCCATTACGAGGCCGCGACGGACGCGGCAGGTGTCGCCACGTTCGATGCAGTCCTGTCCGGCGACGTCTATGCGGCCGCGCGCGTTTTGGCCACGGGCTTCGGCGGCACCGCGGCCGGGGCGCTGCAGTTCGACGACCAGACGCTGAACCTCGGGATCACGCTCGCCGCCGCCGTCCTCGCCCACGGCGTCGTGTATCACCCGCCGGCGGGCGACGTCTGGAACGGCGATGTCGCCACGCTCACGCCGGAGAGCGGCGCGATCGTCCAGATCCGCGACTCGGGCGGCACGCTCCAGATCGTGACGACGGGGGCCGACGGCACGTATCGCTTCGCGGGCCTGCGCACGGGCGCGTACACGATCAGCGCGAGCGACGCGCTCGTGGTCTCGCTCGCGAACGGCGGCGGGACCCTTTCCGGCCCGAACGGAAACGACAACGCGCTGCCGCCGCTCGTGCTCGACGCCTCGCGGCCGACGATCGTCTCGATCGTCCCGCCGCCGGGCAGCGTCGGCGTCTCCCGCAACGCCCCTGTCGAGATCACGTTCTCCGAGCCGCTCCTCGCTTCGGTGCTGCCGTCGGGCGGGCCCACGTCGCCGTACTTCACGCTCCGCGCCGCGAGCGGGCTCTCGCCCGCGGGAGCGTGGACGGCCTCGACGAATCTCGCGGGCCAGCAGGTCGTCCGCTTCACGCCGGCCGGCCTCTACGACAACACGGCGGTCTACAGCATCACGATCGCCGGAGGACCCTCCGGCGTGCGCGACCGCGCGGGCCGCCCGCTCACGGACCTGGGCGACGTCGGCTCCAACTTCACGACGTCCGACACCGTGGGGCCGCTCGTCGTGGGGACCGTACCCGTGCTCGACCGCCCGGTCGACCCCGTCGCGCCGATCCGCTTCGACTTCAGCGAGGTCGTCACCGCCACGCCGCAGGAGCTGGACGGCTCCGGGCCGACGCCCGCCGCGCAGCTCTTCTGGCAGCAGAACGGGAACGCGACCTGGCAGCCGGTGCCGATCACGATGTTCCTGTCGCGCGGCGGGTACTCGCTCGTCGTCGTGCCGCCCACGGGCGTCACGTACCAGAACGACAGCCTGAAGCGCCGCATCCATCTCTCCCGCCTGAAGGACGCCACGGGCAACGCGATGGCGGACTACGAGAGGGACTTCCGCGTCTACGACCTCAACCCGCCGCACGTCGACGTCGCGTTCCCGGCGGGGGCGCCGACGGGCCAGCTCGTCGGCGGATCGCCGTACACGCTCGCGCCGGTGCTCACGAGCCTCGACGACCTGCCGCAAGGCGACGTCGACCGCGTCGAGTACTTCCTCGCCTCGTCGGGCGACCCGTCGACGCCGGCCTCGACGCCCGCGTTCACGGCGCGGACCTCGCCGTTCGGGTGGACGTTCGTCGCGGCCTACGTCGGGAACGGCATCGACCCGCGCCTCTTCCCGGTCTGGGTGAAGGCGACCGACACGTCCACGAACGCGAGCAACGTCGTGAAGCTCGCGATGACGGTCCTCCCGAATGCGCCGCCCGTGGTCGCGTCCGTCGCGGCGGCGGCGACGGCGCCCGTCGCGGGGACGTTCTACGCGGGCTCGGCGCTCGCGGCGACGGTCGCGGGCGTCGCGGATCCGGACGGTAGCGCGATCACGCTCACGGCCGAGCTCCGGAAGAACAACGCGGGCAGCCCGAACGACCCGGCCGACCTCGTCGCGAGCCTGCCGTCGCAGGTGCTCACGAAGCCGGGGGCCGGATGGGGCGCGCTGCCACCGCCCGTCTTCGCGGCGGCCGTCCCGCTCGCCATGGCCGAGGGAACGTCGCTCTTCTTCCGCGTAAGAGCGACGGACGCGCTCGGCTCCTTCGCTACCGCCGAGTCCGCGCGCTTCGCGGTCGCGCACGACCCGAACCCGCCGGCCGTCGATTCTTTCGTCGCGCGGCTCTCCGGCTCGGCGTCCCCGGCTTCGCAGTTCTTCATCGGGCAGAAGCTCGTCCTCGAGTTCCGCGCGCGCGACGCCGAGACCGCCGTGCGCACGACGTCGATCGCGCTCTCCGGCGTCTTCACGTCGCCGCAGGCCGCGACGCTGGTCGGGGGCACGACGAACCTGTATCGCACGGCGGAACTGACGGTTCCCGCGACGGTGCCTCCGGGCGGGCTCGCGGTCAACGCGACGGCGTCCGCCACGGACTGGGGCGGCAACACGGGCACGTCGCCGCTGACGTTCAACGTCTCGCCAACGCCCGACCCGTACGCGCCCGCCGCCACGTGGCTGACGCCGTGGGAGGGCGGTGCCTGGCCCGCTGCGTACACGTCCACGGTGTCGGCGCAGGGCACCGCGCTGCTCCTGCGCGTCAAGGTCTCGGATCTCGACCGCGTCAGCAACGCGGACGTGCCCGGCACGATCGCGAGCGTCCAGTTCAAGGGCCCGGCCGACGCCGCGGGAACGCTTGCGCCAGCGTTCGTGGACGGGACTCCGGTCGCGGGACTCGTGGACGGCCTCGGGAACGGAATCTGGGAGGCGCTCTGGCGTGTGCCGAACGGCGTCGCCGCGGGGACGCAGCTGCCGTTCCAGGTGCGCGTCGTGGACGCGGGCGCGAACGTGACGACCGCCGACGCGCACCTCAGGGCGGTGGCGCCGCGCAAGGTCTACGAGGCCGCGGAGGTCGCCGTGCTTCCGGCCGACACGCTGATCGGCGCGGGTGGCGACGCGGCGGGGCCGGTCTTCCTCCTCGACGGGACGATCCTGAGCCTGTACCCGCAGACCGCTCCCGCGGTGCGCTCGCTCGCGTCGATGTACGTTTACGCCGGTGGCGTCGCGGCCGGCGCCACGTTCACGCCGTCGCCCAGCGTCCTCACGGCGCCCGAGATCACCTCGTACGCGTCGTCGGTCCTCTTCAACCCGCTCGAGCTCGCCGTCACGGACACGTTCGGCCTCGGCCACGGCGCGCGCGTGGACATGTCCGCGAAGGGCCTCCTCGGCTCCACGACGACCCAGTCGATGATCTTGCCGGGGCAGACCGGCTCGCAGCAGAACGCGGGCGGCTCGCACGGCGGCTCCGGCGGGCCCGGCTCGCCGCTCGGCTGGACGCGGACCGACCTGACGGCGCCCGGCTCCGTGTACGACGCGGTGAAGGACCCGTCCCTGCCAGGAGGCGGCGCCGGAAACGCGACGGGCCCGTTCGGCGTCACCGCCGCGGGCGGAACCGGCGGCGGCGTCGTGCGGCTGCTCGCGCCCGGCGCGACGCTTCATCTCGCTGGCGATCTCGTCGCCGACGGCGGCAACGGCCCGGGGACCGGCCTGGGCGGCAGCCTGATCGGCGCCGGCGGCGCCGCTGGCGCCATCCGCGTCGTCGCGGGCCGGATCGAGGGAGCGGGCCGTGTCTCGGCGGCCGGCGGGCGCGGGACGAATGGCTCCTACGCAGGCGGCGGCGGCGGCGGACGCATCGCGCTGTCGTTCGCTGATCCACCGGCCGCGAGCCTGCCGATCTCCGTCAGCGCGCCGGGCGGGTTCAACAGCCTTCCCCCCGACGCGAACGCGCAGCAGATCGGCGGCGCGGGCACGGTCTACCTCGAAGAGCTCGACGCGCTCGGCGCGCCGAAGTCGCCGGGCAAGCTGATCGTGACAAACGCATCGGGCAAGCCCGCGTGGCCGACGCCCTTCTCCGGCGCGCAGCGCTTCGGCTCTGTCGAGGGCCACGGCGCCGCGCGCCTCGTCTTCGCGGGCGATCTCACCGTCGGCCCGGATCCCGGCGTCGTGAACGACCGGTCGAAGGTCTCGCTGGATCTCGACTCCCGCTTGCTCCTCGCCACGGACGTCCCGTCGATCGCGCTGACGGCGAGTCCGGACGGCGGCAACGTGACGACAGGCCAGCAGCTCTCGATCTCGTACACGCTCTCGGATCCCATCGGCCTGTTCGCGCGTGTCGCGACGTTCTCTCCGTCGGGCGCCGTGACGACCGTTTTCGCCGACGAGCCCGCGACGGTCTCGAGCGGGGCGATTTCGGTGCAGGTGCCGGCGAGCCAGCCGGCAGGGCCCGTCACGTACTCGCTGCAGGTCAGCGATCGCGTGGGACGCACGCAGTCCGTTACGAAGTCGTGGACGGTCCTGCCCGACGCGCCGCCGGTGCTCAACCTGACGGGCGTGACGCCGGGCCCGTCCGTCCTGCCAGGAGCGGTGCTCGCCGCGACGGCCAACGCGACGGACGACGTCGGGCTCGTCTCCGTCGTCTTCACGCTCTCCGGGGCCGTCACGGCGAGCGACTCGCGCCCCGTGACCGGGCTCTCCTCGGCGCAGGCGTTCAGCACTCGGCTGCCGACGACGCTCACGGCCGGCCAGACCGTGACGCTGCAGGTCGACGCCTACGACACGTTCGGGCACAAGACGTCGGCGTCGCCCGTCACGTGGACGATCCTCGCGGACACGGCGCCGCCTTCGATCGCTCCCGTCCTGTTCTCACCGGTCAAGGCGGGCGACGTCTACACGACCGGCGACGTCGTCACGTTCACGGTCACCGCGGCCGACAACGTTGCAGTGGCCACGATTCGCCTGACGATCGACGGCGTGACGACGCCTTTCGGCGCCTCTCCGGCCGTTCTCGCGTGGACGGCGCCGAACGTCTCGGGCTCGACGCCCTACACCCTCGACGTCGAGGCGCTCGACCTCGCCGGAAACCGGTCCACGGCTTCGAGGACGCTGAGCGTCGTGCCCGCGGGCGGCGGGACGTTCCCGGCGGTCTCGTTCACGTGTCCGACCGCCGGGGCGTTCCTGCCGTCGGCCTATGCCGGCCTGCTGCTCTCCGCGACCGCGACCGACGCCGGCGGCGTGACGAAGATCGAGTTCTTCCGGCCGGGCGACGTGACACCCTTCTCGACCTCCACCGCGACCGGCGCGCCCGTGTCGTACACGGGCACGTCCGCGGCCGTCACGACGCCGACCGTCGCGAGCGACACGGTCGTCCGCTACCGCGCCCGCGCCTGGAACCCGGCGAACCACTTCACCGAGGTCTTCGTCGACGTCCACGTGGTTCCGGCGGTGGACTTCGCGAGCGCGACCGCGACGGACGTCGCGGTGCTGCGCTCGGGCACGGTCGTCGTCGACGCGCCGAAGACGTTCGCGGGCCTCATTGTCCTGCGCGGCGCGACGATCACGCACACGGCCGCGACCGGGCCGGGCGGCGAGCACGCGACGAGCCTGACCGTCAATGGACCGATGTACGTGGAATGCGGCGCCTCGGTGGACGTGTCGGGGCGGGGATACGGGGCGACGACGACGTACCCGGGCGCGACGTCGGGAGCGGACTGGGCGGGCGGGAGCCACATCGGGGCGAGCGGGAACAACAACGCTTCGCCAAGCGGGACTTCCTACGGGAGCGTGTACCGGCCGCAGGAGGCCGGGGGCGGAGCGGTGGTGGGCGGAGCGGGCGGCGGGAGCGTGCGCGTGACGGCCGGGACGCTGACGGTGGACGGGGCGATCCGGGCGAACGGAGCGCTTTCGAGCCGCGGCGGCGGCGGCGGTTCGGTGTTTGTGACGGCGACGGCGTTGGCCGGAGCAGGCTTGATCGAGGCGCGGGGCGGCGAACAGCAGTTCGAGGCGGGCGGGGGCGGGGCGATCGCGGTCGAGTACGCGAGCGCGAGCGGCAGCCTGCTGACGAACCTGCTGGCGCGAGGCGGGGCCGGGCCAAACGCGGCTGCGAGCGGGGGAGCGGGAACGGTGTTCGTCAAGGGACCGGGCGCGACGTACGGGGACCTGACGATCGACAACAGGACGGTGAGCGGCCGCGCGACGGTGCTGCCGTCATTCGGAGGCGGCACGGCGCAGGCGGGGACGTCGGGCGCGGCGATCGTGATGGACAAGGTGGCGTGGCCGGGGACGTACTTCGCGGGGCACTGGGTGGAGGTGAGGGACTCGGGCGGCGCGCTGAAGGGGACGTGGCGCATCGGGAGCGTGACGAACTCGGCGGCCCAGAAGACGGTGCCGGGGAATACGGGCCTGCCGCTGCAGGATGGAAACGTCTACGACGGATACCTCATCTACTCGGACATCCCGCTGGCCTCGCACACGGGGCTCGCGGGGAAGGTGTACCCCGGCACGGAGAACTACCACGTGTTCGGGGCGCGGTACTCGGGCGGGCAGTGGCAGCACGACAACAACTCGACCTTCAACACGTTCACGCCGGACGCCGGAGACCGGGTGATCGGGACGTACAAGGGCGGGGTGTCAAACATCGTGCGCCTGGCCTGCCCGCAGGGCGTGTGCCCGAGCATGAACGGAATTCCGGTGCTGCAGGTCGTCGCGGGAGACATCACGCCGAACTTCGACCCGGGGAGCCAGAACGCCGGCGAAATCTGGGTCCACGACCTGGTGCTGGCTTCGACTCTCGCGAGCTTCACGCTCGTGCCGAACGGAGGCGAGACGATCTCGCTGCAGCCGGGAGACACATACCAGGGCGTTTATCGCTTCGACTCCGTGAGCGCGCCGCACGGCGAGGCGATCGCGAGCGCGGACCCGATCCGGCTCGGGAGCGGCGGCCCGGTCACGCTCTCCGGCCCGGCGGGTGCGGGACAGTTCCTCGAGATCCCGTATCCCGTGACGGGCACCGACGTCGTCGTCACAGGCCATGTCTCGGTGCCGTCGATCGCGGCGACGAACGTCAGCGTGAAGGCGGGAGCGATCCTGACGCATCCGGCGACCTCCGGCACGAACGCGCAGAGCCTGGCCCTGGAGGCGTCGGGAACGCTGACCGTCGAAGCGGGCGCCTCGGTGGACGTGTCGGGGCGGGGATACGGGGCGACGACGACGTACCCGGGCGCGACGTCGGGAGCGGACTGGGCGGGCGGGAGCCACATGGGGGCGAGCGGGAACAACAACGTCTCCCCGAGCGGCTCGACGTACGGGAGCGTGTACCGGCCGCAGGAAGCGGGCGCGGGTGCGGTGATCGGTGGAGCGGGCGGCGGGATCGTGCGCGTGACGGCCGGGACGCTGACGGTGGACGGGGCGATCCGGGCGAACGGAGCGCTTTCGAGCCGCGGCGGCGGCGGCGGTTCGGTGTGGGTGACGGCGACGGCGCTGGGTGGAGCCGGGACGATCGAGGCGCGGGGCGGCGAGCAGCAGTTCGAGGCGGGCGGGGGCGGGGCGATCGCGGTCGAGTACGCGAGCGCGAGCGGCAGCCTGCTGACGAACCTGCTGGCGCGAGGCGGCGCGGGGCCGAACGCGAACGCGAGCGGTGGAGCGGGAACGGTGTTCGTCAAGGGGCCGGGCGCGACGTTCGGGAACCTGACGGCCGACAACAAGGCGGTGAGCGGCCGCGCGACGGTGCTGCCGTCGTTCGGGGGCGGCACGGCGCAGGCGGGGACGTCGGGCGCGGCGGTCGTGATGGACAAGGTGGCGTGGCCGGGGACGTACTTCGCGGGGCACTGGGTGGAGGTGAGGGACTCGGGCGGCGCGCTGAAAGGAACGTGGCGCATCGGGAGCGTGACGAACTCGGCGGCCGAAAGGAGCCTGCCGGGCGACTGGGGCAATTCCCTGCAGGACGGAGTCGTCTACGACGGCTATCTCATCTGCTCGGACATCCGGGTGGTGGATCACCCCGAGCTCGTCGGTCACATCAACTACAACGCGGACTCGCGCACGTTCGGGGCGCGCTACTCGGGCGGGCAGTGGCAGTACGACAACAACAGCACGTTTGTTCCGTTCACGCCGCACGCCAGCGACCGAGTGTTCGCGACGTACAAAGGAGGCGTCTCGAACATCGTGCGCCTGACGTGCCCCCTGGGCGTGTGCCCGAGCGTGAACGGGATTTCGGTCCTGCCGATGGTCGGAGGGGACATCTTCCCGAACTTCGATCCGGGGTCGCAGAATGCGGGCGAGATCTGGGTGAGCAATCCCGTGTTCTCGACCACTCTCGCGCGCTTCAACCTCGTGCCGAACGGAGCCGAGACGATCTCGATCGTGCCGGGTGACACGTATCAGGGCGTCTACCGCTTCGATGCGGCGCCGACGGTCTGGAGCGGCGCCACGCTCACCAGCGTTGACCCGATTCGCATCGGTGGATCGCTCCTGCGCGCCGAGCCCGCTCCGGCTGCGTCGGGGGCCGCACCGCTCGCAGTGCGTTCCGTTTCCCTCTGCACCGACTTCGCCGCGCCGCTCAAACCCGGCTCCTCGTTCGTCGCCTGCGCCGACACGGACGCCCGCCACGTCTCTCTCGAGATCTCCGGCGCGTTCGACGCGCGCATCGCCGGTTACGGCAACTGCCGCGATCCCATCGCGATTCCGGGCTCGGCCCGGCCGGGGCCTCTGAAGATCGTCGCGACCGCGCGCGACGCCGAGGGCCGGACCGTTTCCGCGACTGTGCGCGCTCTCGTCGTCGCCGACGAGCGCGCACCGGTGCTCGTGTCCGTCGCGCCGGCGGCCGGGGCGTCCTTCCGCTCGGGCGATCCGCTGCGCGTGGCGGTCGAGGCGTGGGACGATGTCGGCATTGCATCCGTCGCGATCACGCTCGGGGAAAGCCGGACGTTGCTGACGGCGCCGCCGTTCGAAGTCGTCGCGCTCGCGCCGCCCGTCGCATCGGGCGGGTCGCTGCCCGTCCTCGTCGAGGTGTTCGATCCGTCGGGCAACGTCTCGCGCCGCGCGCTCGACCTCGGCGTCCTGCCCGCGGGAGCGCGGCTGCCGCTGGCCGCGCCGGTCGCGCCCGAGCCGGGCGTCTCGTTCGAGGACGGCAGGCTCGCGGTGGACGGCGGCTGGCCGTGGCGCGATGCCGACGGCGAGACGCGCGGCAGGACGCTCGAGCTCCCGGCTATCGGCACGCACGCCGTGCTCGCCGTCGACGGCGCGGACGGACTCGTCGTCGCGCTCGACGGCCCGGTTGCGCGCGCCGCGGTGCACGGCGGCGCGGTGGACGTGCGGCGCGGTGACGACATCGTCGGGCGGTTCAGGATTCTTTCTGCTTCGGAGGATGGGACGGTGCTGCGCCTCGAGGGCGGAGCAGCGGGTGACGTTCGAAGAGGGGATTTCTTAGAAGGTGTATGGAGCTTCGGCGAGCTGATGCTCACGCGCGGCGCCAGGCTCGTCTCGGGCGACGTCGTCGAAGCGCGGAGCGTCCGCATCGACGCCTCCTCTGTATTCCTTTCAAAGAATCTTCAGATTCCCTCTCCGAATCCCTCGGTCGCCGAGTGCTCGGGCCGCGGCCCGCGGCCCGAACCGCCTGGCACGGCGCCACCGGCCGCATCGGGAGTCGCGCCATGAAGAAGTTGTTGCTCGTCGCTTTCCTCCTGGGCGCGTCGGCGCCGCGCGTCGCGCGGGCGGCCGACGCGCCCGTCGGCGTTCTCTTCCCGGCGGCTTTCTCCGTCGAGCACCAGCTCGTCCAGACCGATCCCGGCGGCGACATCTTCCAGGCGCAGGCCGTAGTCGATACCTACGGCGGCTCGACGCTCGTCTCGGTCCGCCCGGGCGGTTCGCGCGTCATCGTGGACTTTGGCAAGCGCACGGTCACGGAGGTCAGCGTCGAGAAGTCCACGTACTGGACGCTGTCCTTCTCGCAGATGGGCGATCTCGCGCGCCGCCTCGCGAAGGCCGACGAGCGGCCGTCGACCGGCTCCGCCCGCGTGCCGAACGCGGCCGTCAAGCAGGACATCCGGGTCGAGGACGTCACGGATTCCGGGCGGGAGCGCCTCGCCGCACCGGGCGGGCCGGCGTCGCGTGCCGGCGTGCGGCACCTGCGCGCGTCCGTCGCGAACGGGCCCTCGGCCGACGTCTGGGTGGACGGGACCGTCCGCCTGTCGCCCGCGGCGCTCGACGCGCTCGAGGCGTTCGAGAAGGACGCGCTCGGCGCCGCGTCCTCGTCCGGCGTTTCGCCCGCGCAGCTCGTCGCCGCCGCGCGCCGCGCCGCCGACGGCGCCGTGCCCGTGCGCGTGAAGCGTCCGCTCGCGGCGGCCGGCGGCACCGTCGAGGACGTCGTCACGGCGCTGACGCCGCTCCCGGCGTTCCCACAGAAGCTCCTCGCGATCGGCGACGGCTTCCGCCGCGTGGCGAGCCCGCTGGAAGAGATGGTCGCGTTCGCCGAGGACGAGGCCTCGCGCGACTCGTCGAGGCTCGTGAAGTGAAGCTCGCCGCCCGCTCCGCCGCGCTTGCCGCCGCCCTCCTCTGGGCCGCGGCGGCGCCTGCCGCAGACGCGCCGTTCGCGGTCGGCGTGCCGCTCGCGGGCCGGGCGGTCTTCGGATGCAGCGGCGTGACGCTTGCCGACGCGTCGGTCGGGTCCGACGGCGTGGCGACGTGGACGGCGAAGCAGGGCCTCGGGCACGTGGGTTCGAATGGCGACGTCGTCCTCTCCGGCCGCACGACCGTGCAGGGCGACGCGATTCCCGGCCCGGGCCGCCGCACCGTCGTGCCGCCGGAATCGAAAGTCACGGGCCTCACGACGCCCGCCCGCGACGCCGCCGACTGCAGGCCCGTCGATCTCGCGGTCTTCGACGCGTTCCGGGCGAAGAACGACAACGCTCGGATCCCGAAGACGGCCGCGGGGCGCGACGCCGTGAAGGACGGCGCGCTCGTCCTCGACGGCCCGGACCCGCTCACGCTGCCCGCGGGGACGTACGTCTTCTCCTCGATCGCGCTTTCCAACCGCGCGCACGTCCTCTTCTCGGGCGAAGCGCACGTCTTCGTCACGGGCGACGTCTCGCTCACGGGCAACAGCCACATGAACCCCGCGGGCGGCGGCTTCCGGCTCCGGCTCGTTGCTGGCGGAGCGCGCGTCAGCCTCGACACGCTCTCGACGCTCGGCGCCTTCGTCTACGCGCCGGGCGCGACGGCCACGTTCGCCACGGGCAGCCGGCTCGTCGGTTCCGTGTTCGCGGACTCGGTCGTCGTGCGTGAAGCGTCGGTCGCGATCCGCGCCGTGGACGACACGCCTCCCGTCGTCGACCTCGCCGAGCCGGTTGAGGACGCGGCGGTCTCGCTTTCCGCCGTTCGCGTGCGCGGCAGCGCGCGGGACCCCGAGACGGCGGTGACGGCCCTCGTCGTGAACGGCGTCGCCACGCCCGTCGCCGCCGACGGCTCCTTCGACGTGACGGTGGACGCGACGCGGACGCTCGAGGTCCGGGCGGACGTCACGAACGCCGCCGGCCTGACGGCAAGCCTTCGGCGTTCTCTCTGCACGGGCGCTCCGAGCGTGGCGATCCGGATTCCCGCGAACGGCTCGGTCGTCGCCTCGCGCACGGGCCCGGTCGCGGGAACGTGCGGCTCCGCTTCGACGGTCACCGTGAACGGCGTCCCCGCCGCCGTCTCCGGCGGCACGTTCCAGGCGGACGGCGTCGACTTCGGGCCCGACGGAGTCGCGACGGTCACCGTCGTGGCGTCGAACGCCTGTGCCAGCTCGACGGCCGTGTCGGCTTTCGTCGTCGACTCTGCGGCGCCCTCCCTTGCGATCGACAGCCCGGCGCCCGGCTCGGTCTTCGGCGCCTCGCCGATCTCCGTCACGGGCACGTTCGTCGAGGCGAACCTCGTCGACGTCACCGTCAACGGCGTCGTCGCGGCGATCTCGGGCAACCGCTTCACGGCCACCGTCTCGCTTCCGCCGGGCTCCTCGACGCTCGTCGCCGTCGCGCGGGACGTCGCCGGGCGCTCGGGCCGGTCGGCGGAGATCTCCGTCTCGCTCGACGCCGGGTCGCCGAACGTGAGGATCACGAGCCCCGCGTCCGGAGTGCTGACGGGAACCGCGACGACGACCGTGTCGGGCGTTGCCGACGTGCCGGGCCTCGCCGGCGTCAAGGTGGCGGGGATCGCCGCGACCCTCACGGGCACGTCCTTCACGGCCGTGGGCGTGCCTCTCGCCGAGGGCGACAACCGCGTCGTCGCCGAGGCCGTGGACGCGTCGGCGCGCACGTTCTCGTCCGCGGCCGTCGTCGTCACGCTCGACACGCTGCCGCCGGCCGTCGTGCTCGAGACCGCCGGGCTGCCCGCGCTCACGAGCCTCACGTCCCTCGCCGTCTCGGGCACGGTTTCGGATCCGCATCTCGCGGGCGTGACGGTCAACGGCGTCGCTGCAGTCGTGTCGGGAGGGCGCTTCACGGCGACGGCGGTGCCGCTGGTCGAGGGCGACAACGCTCTCCGCGCGCGCGCCTCGGACACCCTCAGCCACGTGGCGGATTCGAACACCGCCACGGTGAACCGCGACACGCAGGCGCCGACTGTGGCGATCACGTCGCCCGCGCCGAACGCGCTGCTCGCGGCGTCCGGCGTCACCGTCACGGGCACCGCCTCCGACCCGCACCTGGCGGGCGTGACCGTGAACGGCGTCGCGGCGGCCGTTGCGAGCGGGCAGTTCACCGCGACGCTGACTCTGGCCGAGGGCGACACGGCGCTCGTCGCGCGCGCGGCCGACGCCGCCGGGAACGCCGGGGCCTCGGCGGCCGTCGGCGTCACGGTGGACACGCTCGCGCCCGTCGTCTCGATCGACGCTCCGGCCGATCCGCTCACGGGCTCGGCCTTCGTCACGGTCACGGGCACGGTCGTCGAGCCGCACCTCCTCTCCGTCACGGTCTCCGGCGTGCCGGCGAGCGTCTCGGGCGGGAAATGGGTTGCGACGAACGTCCCGTTGGTCGAGGGCACGCAGCAGATCAAGGCCGTCGCGGTCGACACGTTCGGCCACCGCGGCGAGTCGGCTGCCGTGGAGTACCGGCTCGATTCGACGCCGCCCGTCCTCACGATGGACGCTCCCGCCGCGGCCTCCGCAGCCTGCCGCGCGCCCGGCGTCCCGGTTGCGGTTTCGGGCCGCGTGTACGGGCGCGGGGCCGCGCGGCCGGTGGTGACGCTCACCGTCCAGACCGCCGGCGCCGCGGTGCAGACGTTCACGGCCACGCTCGACGCCGCGGGCACGACGTGGACCGTGCCCGCCGTCGACCTCGGCTCCGCCGACGGCATCGCCACGCTCACCGCCTCGACGACCGACGCGCTCGGGCACGACGTGCGCGTCCTGCGTTCGTTCCGCATCAAGGCTTCGACGCCCTCGCTCGCGCTGCTCCTCGACGGCGGAACAATGCCTGGGGCCGGGCCGGGCGCGGCGGCCTCTCCCGGCGAGACGCCGGTGCTCTTCGGGCGCGCGCTCTCGCCGCGCGTCGCCGTTTCGGACGGCCCCGGCTCCGCGCCGCCCGCACCTGTCGTCACGCTGGACGGTGCGCCGTGGGCCGGCGCGCCGATCTCCGCCGAGGGCACGCACCTCCTTTCGGCGACCGCGACGGATTGCGCGGGTCATTCCGTGTCCGCGCACGCGCTCTTCACGATCGACGTCACGCCGCCGCGGCTCCTCACGTTCGTGCCGGCCGACGGAGCGTCGCTCGGCGCGCCGGTCGCGTCGGTATCCGGCACGTCGGATCCGGATCTCGCCTCGGCCACCGTCAACGGAGCTGCTGCGGCGACGTCCGGCGGAGCCTTCTCGCTGTCGCCCTTCTCTTCGAAGGAAGGCGCCAACACCGCCTCGATCGTCCTCGTCGACAAGGCCGGCAACCGCGCGACGTTCTCGCGCTCTTTCAGCGTGAAGTCTCTCGCGCCGTCCGTCGAGATCCTCGAGTCGGGCGCGCCGCTGGGTGCAGGCGCACGCTTCTTCCGGTCGGTCGCGCCGGTCGTGCGCTCGAACGACCCCTCGGCCACGGTCCTGGCCACTCTCAACGGGGTCTCTTTCCTTTCTGGTACGTCGATTTCCGTTTCCGGCGACTACACGCTCTCCGCAACCGCCACGGACGCGCTCGGCCACTCGTCCTCCGCGAACGCGTCCTTCAAGGTGGACCTCACGCCGGGGCCCGCGGTGGACATCACCGCGCCTGCCGACCGCGCGGTCCTGCCCGGGCCGACCGTGGCCGTGACCGGCACGGCCAGCGCCTCCGTCACGTCCGTGACAGTGAACGGCCGCGCGGCGACGCTGACCGGAGCCACGTGGTCGCTGCCCGATCTCGTCCTGCCTTCCGACGTCCCGAGCGAGATCGTCGCGATCGCGGCGGACTCGGCCAGCCGCACCGCGTCGGCGACGCGCCAGGTCACCGTGCGTGCCTCGGGGCCGCAGATCACGATCCTCGAGCCCTCCAGCGGCGCGCGGACGAACAGGAAGAAGATCGACGTGGCGGGCGCCGTCGTCGGCGGCCCGTCCGCCACCGCGAACGGCACGGTTACCGTCGCGGGCCAGACGCTCGCGCTCGACGCGCTCGGGACATTCCGCGCCAAGGACGTTCCCCTTCAGACCGGCGCGAACACGCTCACGGCCTCGGCCACGGACGCTCTCGGCCGCACGGGCACGGCGTCGGTCACGGTCACGACCGACACGACGGCGCCCGGCATTTCTCTCGCCGCCGACGGCCAGCCGCTCGCCGAAGGCGCGAGCTTCGCGCGCCCGTTCACGCTCCGCGTCGCGATCTCCGACGACGCGGCGCCCCTTCCGATCCCCACGATCCGGCTGAACGGCGCCGACAAGGGCGCCACGGCGGCGGTCACGGACCTCGCGATCGCGCAGGCGGGCGGCTACGTCCTCTCGGTCGTCGCGCGCGACGCCGCGGGCAACGAGAGCCGCGCCGACCGCAGCTTCGTCCTCGCTTCGGGCGGCTGCGCGGTGTCGGCGCTCGACCCGGGCGACGGCGCGATCGTCGCGGCCCCGAAGGTGACGCTCAAGGGACGCAGCGGCGATGCGGCGTCCGTCACGGTCACGTCCGGCGGCCAGACGTTCGCCACGCAGCTCGCGGACGGGACGTTCGCGGCGGGCGACGTGCCGCTCGCGGCCGTGGGCGAGAACACGCTCGCGATCGCGTGCACGGATCGCGCGGGCGCCGTCTCGACGACGAACCTGAAGATCACGCGCCTCCAGGACGGCGCGGGCCCCGTCGTGCGCATCGTCCAGCCCGCCGGCGGCGCGCGCCAGGCGGGCGCGACGGTTGCCGTGACGGGCACGGTCTCCGATCCCGGGGCGTCCGTCACGGTGAACGGCGTGAAAGCGCCGGTCGCATCCGGCGCGTTCTCGGCGGGCCCGCTGCCGCTCGTCGAGGGCCCGAACGTCCTCGCGGCGCGCGCCGTGGACGCCGCCGGCCGCGGCGGCGAGGATCGCGTCGTCGTCTTTCGCGACTCGGCGGCGCCGAAGATCGCCATCACGTCGCCTCCCGACGGCGCGCACGTGGGCAAGCCTGGCGCGGGTGCCGCTGTCCTGAACGTCTCGGGCGTCGTGGATCTCACGAGCGAGCCGAACCTGGCCTCGGTCGTCGTGGCGACGGGTGCGGGCTCCGTCACCGCGACCGTGGACCCCGACACGGGCTCGTTCTTCGCGGGCGGCGTGCCGCTGGTCACGGCTTCGCCCGGCGCGCCGCAGAACGTCACCGCGACCGCCACGGACACGCTTGCCCAAGCCGGCACGGCCACGGTCAAGGTGATCTACGACCCGGCCGCGCCCGCGCTCGTCCTCGGTCCGCCCGTGGACGGCGCCCGGTTCAGCGAAGCCTCTCCGCCTTCGTTCACGGCCTCCGGCGAGGCCTGGGCGAAGGACGGCGCAATCGTCTCGATCAACGGCGGCGGGCTCGACGGACTCGCGTGGGACGCGGCGGCGGCCGATGGGCGTCGGCACGCGACTTTCAGCGCGCAGGTCACCGTGCCGTCGGCGGAAGGCCCGTTCGGCGTCATCGCGCGCGTCGAGGAGCCCTCGGGCGCGTTTGCCAACGACAAGCGCCTCCTCTTCAAGGACACGACGGCGCCCACGGTCGTCGACATGCAGCCCGCCGACGCGGCGAAGCAGGTCGACGCGAACGAGATCCCGCTCGTCCTCTTCAGCGAGGCGATCCGCCCGTCGTCGCTCTCGGCCGCGGACGGCCTCACGCTGACGCGCGTGGCGACGGGCGACAGGGCCGTCGGCACATTCACGGTCGCGGGCAGCGCCGTCGCTTTCGCGCCGGGCGCCGCAATGGTGCGCGGCGAGGCGTACAAGTTCCGCGCGGGGACCGGCATCACCGACCTCGCCGGGCATCCGCTCGCGGCCGCGAGGGAAGTGCGGTTCACGGTGGCTGCCGTCGGGACGGGGGCCGCGCCGGTGCTCGACGCGCTGCCGCCCGTCGTCTGTGCGACGCAGGTCGTCGTGTCCGGCACGGCCGCGCCGAACGCCGCAGTCCGCGTGCGCGACGCCAGCCTTTCTTTCACCGGCAACGCCGACGCCGGGGGCCGCTTCGCAGTCACGATCCCGCTCTCGGGCAACGGCTGGCACGCCGTGCACGCCGCCGTGATCGATTCGGGCGGATCGCCCGGACCGGAAGCCGCGGCTCTCTTCCGCGTGGACTGCAGCGCGCCGTCCGTCGCCGGGGCCGCATTCGACCGCGGCACGGGGAAGCTGACGGTCGCGTTCACGGAGGCGATGAAGCTCACGTCGCTGACCGTCGGCGGTGCGGGCAGTGCGGTCACCGCGTCCAAGGCCGACGACGCGACGAACGCGCCGCAGGCGGCGGCGCTGTCGCTCTCGACCGACGGGCTGACGGCCACACTCGACCTCGGCAGCGGGCCCGCCGCCTGGTGGGCGGGCCTTTCCGTGCGCCTCTCCGTTGGTCCGCCCGCCTCCGACGCGTCCGGCAACGCCATGGCGGCTCCGTACGCGACGGTGTTCTTCGTGGGCGGCGGGGGAGATCCCTCGGGCGGCTTCCTCTCCGGGGCCGTGCTGGACGAGGAGTCCGGCAGGCCGCTCTCGTCGGCGGACGTCAAGCTCTATGCATCGGGCGCCGTGCTGCCGGGCGCCGCGCTTCCCGCGCAGGTCACGGCGCCGGTCGCGAGCACCGTGACCGACGGCCGCGGGCGCTTCAGCCTCACGGGCGACATCCCCGCCGGCCGTTACGCGCTCGTCCTCTCGCGCACGGGCTACACGCGGTCGGTGCGGCGCCTCGCGCTCGAGCCCGCCGTCGGCGCGGTGCCGTTCGGCAGCCGCCTGACTCCTCTCGCGGCCCAGGCGCCGTCACTCCTCGTTCCGGGCAGCGGCGGCTCGTTCGCGGGCCCCGCGGGCTCCAACGCGACGGTGGACTTCGCGGCGAACGCGCTGGCGTCCGCGACGAACCTCGGCGTCCGCCTGACGCCGCTCGCGGGCCAGGGCCTGCCCGAGCCGCTGCCGCTCGGCTTCACGCCGCTCGCCGCTGCCGAGCTGCGCCTGATTCCGAACGGCGCGGGCGACGACGCGCTGCCCGAGGGCGCGGGCACGCCGTTCGCGGCCGGCGCCGTCACGCTCACGCTTCCGCTCCCCGCGGGCATCAATCCGTCCGACCTCTTCGCCGCGCGGTACGACGTCGTCGCCGGCGCCTGGCTCGCGCTGCCGCTCCCGGTGTTCGTCGCGGGCAGCGGCGCGAACCCCGATCGCGCGCGTCACGCTCGCGGGCCCCGGCTCCGTCGCGATCATCGCGCCGGACGCGAACCCCGCGACGCGGCCGCCGGTCCTGCCCGTCAGCCTCGACGCGCCGCTCGTGGGCGTGACCTGCCCTCGACGGTGCCGACGCTTACGGCGACCATCGCGCTCGACCCGCTCATCGTCTCGCCCACCGGCCGCGCCACCGCGCGCGTCGTCGCGCGGTCTTCCGACGGGACGACGCCGTGGCCCAGCGGCCTCGCGGTGCAGGGCTACCTCGACGAGAAGCTCATCCTCTCGGCGGCGGGGCGAGCTCCTGCACGAGGCGCCGTTCACAGCCGACCTCGTCCTCTACCATCCGCCGCTCTCCGCGGCCGATCTCGGCGGCACGGCCTCCGGCGCGGCGGGCGCGCTCACGTTCCGCGTGTCACCCAGCCCGCGCGCCGCGCAGGTCCTCCTCGACACGGGCTACGAGAACGTCCGCCTCTTCCCGTTCACGGACCAGCTCGAGCGCGGGCAGGTGCTCGGCCCGGCGGGCGGCTCGGTGACGACGGCGGACGGCGTCGAGCTCGTCGTGCCCGAGAGCGGCCTCGCGCAGAAGACCTTCGTCTCCGCGCGGAAGCTCACCGCCTCCGAGCTGGCGCTCCTGCCGCCTGTCGCGGGTTACACGACCGTCGCGGGCGTGCGCGTCAGCCTCTCGGGTGCGACGCTCGCGCGCGCGGCCACGCTGAAGCTGAACGCGCCTTCGGGCCTCCCCGCCGACGCGGCCGACGACCCGCGCTACGTCCTCGCCGTCTTTGTCGACGCGCCCGACGACGGCCGCGGTGCGTTCGCGAACGCCGTCTCGCGCGTCACGCTCCGCCCGCGGCGGGCGCCGTGCCCGCGAAGCTCGTCGCGGCGCCCGAGGCCTCGGGCTCGCCGCTGCCGTTCCCCGGCGTCGCGGGGGAGGGCGTCTTCCTCTATCTCCACGCGAATGCGCCCGTCGGATTCGTGACCGGCCGCGTCACGTCGCCGAACGGCGCGGGCATCGCGGGCTCGCGCGTCACGGCGGCGGGCCTCGGCACGGCGAACCTCTCCGTGCCCGGCGGCGTCTACGCGGTGCCCGCGCCCGCGGGCGCGCCCACGCTGAACGCGCTTCACCCCACGCTCGGCGTCTCGGGCTCCGGGCAGGTGCCGTCGCTCGTGAAGGGCCAGGTCGCCACGCTCGACCTCGTCCTCACGCCGGTGCCGCCGACGATCCGCGCGCTGCAACCCCTGAACGGGGCGACGGACCAGCCCGTCGGCTCGACCGTGTCGATCGCGTTCAGCGCGGCGCTGGATCCCGCCAGCGTCACGGCGGCGACGCTCTCCGTCTCTCTCGCCGACGCGACGGGCGCGCCGACCGGCCTCGTCTTCAACGGAACGACCGTGCTCTCGCCCGACAGGACGACCGTCGTCTTCACGCCCGCGCGACCGCTCCCGCCCGGCAAGCGCATTGCGGCGCGCTTCACGGGCGGCGTCCGCGACGCGGCCGGCACGCTGTACGGCGGCGCGCTGCCCGTGGACTGGAGCTTCGGGACGTCCACGCAGTTCGTCACGGGCGGGGCCATTCATCCCGAGAAGATCCGGCTGCTCGTCCCTGTGAACGGCGTCGCCCAGATCCTCGGCGCCGACGGCGCGCTCCCGCTCGTCACGGGCGGAACGCCGCCGTGGTCCGTGTGGGCCGACGTCGAGGGCCCGGTCTGCCCGTCGAAGGTCACGCAGCCCGCGAACGCGAACGGCGGCTTCACGGTTAACGCCGGCTGCCCGCCCACCGTCAGCGTCACGATCTCGAGCAAGGTCTGGCTGCACGTCATCGACCCGACCGGCGCCGAAGCAGCGACGTTCAAGCTCGGCCCGTTCGCGACGCCCGACGGCAAGGGCTTCGTGGCGAACCCGGGCGAAGACGCCGTCTTCACGACTTCGGAGGGCGTCGAAGTCACAGCGCCCGCAGGCGCATTCGACGTGCCCACGCTCGTCAAGGTCACGAAGCAGCCGCTGGACTCGCTCAACGTCGCGCTGAACCCCGGCCTCGAGATGGGCGCCGTCCTCAACGTCGACTTCGACGGCACCGCGAAGGAGACGCTGCGCCTCCGGATCCCCGTGACGACGGCCTCGCCCGTCGGCGGCCTCGTCTTCGCGGGCACGCCCATCGATCTTCCGTGGGGAAGGAAGCTCAAGATCCTCGACGTCGGCCGCCTCGTGGACGACGGCAAGGGCGGCAAGCTCATCTCGACGCTCGAGGCGGATCAGCCGGAGGACCCGGCGCTGACGGCGGGCGCGACCCCGGGTTCGAGCGCGGCGGCCGGGCGAACGGCCCTCATCTCGCGGAAGCTCCTGCGAACGATTGCCGCCGAGATGACGGCTCGCGGCTCCGTCGCGTTCGTCTTCGGAACGACGCTGCCTCTCATGGGAGTCACGGGCGCGGTCGTCTCGGGGACGCTCTTCATTCTTTACAACGCGATTGCCGACTCCTTCGTCTTCCAGGCGCTCGCGAACGACTGGAGCGGGCGGTACGTGCTGCCGGCTTACCCGGGTCAGGCGCTCTCGGTGATCAAGCGTGACGTGGCGACGGGCTGGATCCTCGCGCGCCAGGACTACGCGAGTCCCGCGGGCTCGGGCGGCCTCACGAACCTCGGCACGCTCGACGCCGGTCCGGACACGCCGCCCATCCTCGTGGACGCGAGTCCGATCCGCGTCCTGCGCTTCACCGCGCCTCCCGTCGACGCCACCCGGGGGATCGACACGCTGCGCCTCGCGCTCGAAATGGAAGCGCGCGTCGGCTCCGACCGCACGGCGTCCCTCGCCGGCGTGCCGGGGTTCGCGTTCGCGGACGGGACCTCCGTCGACTTCCTCGACTTCACGCAGGCCGCCGCCAAGACGCCGAGCGGCACGGTCTCGGCTCGAGTATTCGTCTCGGGCGGCGCGTTCGCGACGGGGCCGATCGCCGCCCGGCCCGCCGACGACATGTTCGTGTACGTCTCGCCGGGCGAGCTCGACCCGGCCGGAGTCAGCGAGCTCACGCTCACGTTCTCGCGCCGAATCGACAACCCGACCGGCAACGCCGCTGACCTCGTCGCTCTCTGGGACTGCGGCGACGTGGCGCGAGTTCTCTCCGGCTCCGCCCCGTCCTGCCCGGGGGCGAGCGTGAAGGTCGCGGCCACCGCCGATCTTGCGCTGGCAGGCGCGCAGATCGTCGTCCACCTTCCGGGTCGCCTCGCCGAGGGCCGCCAGTACCGTCTGGATCTCGTGGGCGTGAAGTCCGCCCCGAAGGGCATCGCCTATCCGCTCGGCGCGCCTTCGTCGTTCTTCTTCGCGACGCGCCGCACCGGCGATCCGTTCGGCAAGATCGTCACGTCCGCGCTGGGCGACACGAACTCCGCCCGCGACCTTCTGAAGTTCGGCAACCTGCTGCTGGTCGGCTCGGCCACCGGGCGCCTCGTCGCCGTGGACGTGTCCGACCCGAAGAACCCGGCGACGTGGGCGTCCCTCGTGAACGTGGACGCGACCGGGGCCGCGACGAACGCGAAAGCCGATGCGCTGAGGGCGTTCGCGACGGACGGGCACGGCCGCCTCTTCTACAACGTCCAGTTCGGCTCGAGCTGGGCGGTCCGGACGGTGAGGATCGAGGACGTCCGCGAACGTAAGGCTCCGGCTCCCACGACGCCGCTCTTTACGGACCCCGGCTACTTCACGAGCGTCGACGGCGGCGTCCGCACGGCCTTCGCGGCAGGTGCGATCGGCACGCTGCTCGGCGGGGACTACCTTGCGCTCGTCGGAAGCCTGCCGGCGGGAACGCCGTCGTCGATGGAAGTCGTCGTGCGTGACGACGCCGAGCCATCCGCCGGCTCGTACGAGCTGCGCGAGCTCTACGAGCGCCCGGAGCAGCTGAACGCGCCCGACTCCTTCAAGGGTCTCCCGTCGGACCACGGCTTCTACGAATTCGACGTCAGGGTCTACACGATGGGCTACGGCTCGACGCCGGCCGACCACCGCGCGAACCGGGCTTCGGTGTGCGGCGAGCAGCCCTGGGACCGGTACCAGCGAGTCTCGGTCGACAACCTCTCGACGGGGCAGACGTGGTCGGCAGACGTCGAGAACCCCTGGCCGCCGGGCGGCACGGGCGACGGGACCCGCAGGATCCGCATCCGCGGCCGGCTTGGGGACCGGCTGCGCATCCGCTACAACGTCGTCGCGCTCGGCTACCTCTCGATCGTCGGCAGCGGCATCTCGGTCCTCGACCTGAACCGGATGTACCGCAACCCGGGGCCCGTCGCGGCGCAGGCGAACAAGAGCCAGTGCAACCGGCGCGTCGGGAAGTACGAAGGCGAGGACGTCGCGCTGTACGGCGTTTGCCCGGCGCCGAATAGCGCCGGCACGGCGCAGGGCGTGCCGACTCTGAATGGTCTCTCCAACACGCCCGCCCTCGTGGCTCTGCCCGGGCCCGTCAACGTAAACGTCTACTCGGTCCTCACGCACTTCGGTGTCGTCCACGAGAGCGCAAAGCTCACCACGCCGGGCGACCTCTCGATCCCCTCGAAGGTGCCGCTGCAGTTCTGGCAGACGCCCGACGGGGCAACGTGCCTCGGCGAGCGCGCGCCGGCCGGCCTCCGTCCGGCGTACCGCGCGATCGCCTACGCGCGCGACGCCGCGTGGACGGACCTCGGCATCCGCGTCGGGACGGGCGCGGCCTTCAACGGGCCGGCGCTCAAGCCCGTGAAGACGACCGGCGACCTGCTCTTCGTGTCGATGGGCGTTGCGGGCATCCTCTCGATCTCGCTCGGCCCTCTCGCGAACGGCGATCCGATCGGCCGGTACTGGGTCGAGGGGCACTCCGTCTACCGGCTCCAGGCGGACGTCGCGCGCGGCCTTCTCTTTGCGGGCGGCCAGGACAGGAACGGCAACTCGATCGTGGACGTGTGGGATCTCGCGCGTGCGAACGGCGGCCCCACTCCCGCCGGCGTCTTCCCGCCGGCCTCGGGGCAGGCCGTCGACCCGCGCCTGCTCGCGACGCTCTACGTGCCGTGGGACACGAACCACATCGGTCTCGACGAGACCGGCGCGGGCCTCGTCTACACGTGGGGCTACCGGAAGGCGCCGGACGGCAGCGGCGGCGTCGTGACCGAGGAAGGCGCGTTCGTGATGCCCTTCGACGCGCCGTCGATCACGTTCGCGGGCGTGTTCCGCAAGGACACCGCGGCGCCGGCGCCGGGAACGCTCGCTCCGAGCGTTCGCCAGCTCGTCACGAAGCTGGACCCGCTCGGCGTTCCGCTGCGCCTCTCCCCGTTCGATGAGAGGGACACGCCGGCGGACGAGACCTGCTCCGACCTCGACCGCGCGCTGGGCGCGAACTGCCGCACGGCGGCGTTCAAGGTGCGCGTCGCGCTGCCGGGCTCGGCGGCGGGTCGCGCGTTGGGCGCGACGCTCAACGCGAAGGTCCAGAGCCTTCGGGGGCTGCCCGACAAGCGCCTCCTCGCGCAGGAAGACCTCGGCGCCCTCGTCCCGCCGTGCGGCGGCACCGAGCCGTGCGACGGCGGCGCGCATGCGGCGGAATCCGGCTGGCCGGACCGCGACGTGTGGGTGACGCTGCGGCGGATCGGGAAGGGGTACTCGGGTGCGGACATCACGAGCCCCGACGGCCCGACGTCGAACCCCTACGACCTCTACGAATCGGACGAGACGGTAGTCCTCGTCGCGGACCCGCGCGCGCGGTTCGCCTACTGGAAGCCGTATCAGGCACTCGAGGTGAAGTCCGGCAACCCGCCGGACGAACGCCACCAATGCCGGCGCTGCGACCGCCCGCCCACGCTCCCGCAGGACGCGAGCGACACGAGCGTCGTCGAGCTCCTCGCCGGCGGCCCGTACGTCCGGGCGTTCCTCTCGCCGAAGCCGGGCTCGCCCGACGAGCTGGCGACGCGTGCCGCCATCCTGTACTTCAACGGCACGAACTACCCGCCGCCCTCGGGTTACGTCCGCGTGAGCGGCTTCGCCGACGAGGTCCCGTCTGTCACGCAGATCGCGCTCGCCGAGCCGGCGCAGAACCCCGCCGTCTGGACGGCGGAAGCGGGGGCCAGCGTCCGCCTCACGTCCGGAGAGGGCGTCGTCGAGACGCGCGACTTCTCGGCGGCGGCCCGGTCGCTCGGCTTCGCGCTGGACCGCACGTACCGGTCCGGCGTCGCCGGCTACGGCCCGCTCGGCGCCGCCGGCTGGAACGCTTCCCTCTTCGCGCACCTCAGGGAGACCGCTCTCATTCCGCCCGTCCCCGGCGGCAGCTCGTCGTACGTCGACTACCACGACGGCGCCGGTCAGGTATGGCGCTTCGTGGACCCGGGCAAGCCGGTCGATTCCTCGACAACCCCTCCGAGCGACTTCTGCCCGGCCGGCACCGCGCGCGACGGCGGGGAGACGTACTGCACGCCGAAGGGCCTCTACATGCGGCTCGACAAGGTGACGGATGGGACCTTCCGCCTCGTCGGCCGCAACAACGACACGCTGCGCTTCGACCCGGCCGGGCGCCTCACGATGATCTCGGACCGTCACGCGCAGGAAGAGCCCGACAAGAAGGGCAGCAGCGTCCGCCTCTACTACACGCCCGCGGGCGACCTCGTGCGCGTGCAGGACGAGATGGGGCGCGTCTACCGGCTGACGTACTTCGACTCCGCGGATCCTGCGAACGCCGGGCTCCTGAAGAAGATCGAAGACTTCTCCTCTCCCGCGCGGACGGTCACCTTCGAGTACGACCGGCGGCGGCTCTCGAAGGTCACGCTGCCGAAGGTCACGAAGATCCCGCCGGAGCTTGGCATCGTGCCCGGCGATCCGGTGATCCGCTACGGGTACGGGGCCTCCACGAACGCGAACACGGCGCCGCCGCTCCACGGCCCGCTCTGGGGCGGAAAGCTCGAGACCTTCACGCTCCCCGGCGAGACGTCCGAGCGGATCCGGTTCACGTACGACCTGGCGTCGGGGCGCGCGAGCCCGGTCCTCGCGGGCAAGGCGACGACCGTGACGTGGAAGCTCACGGCGACGCCCGCGACCGCGGAGCCCGCGAAGTCGGTCGAGGTGCTCGACCCGAGCGGCCTCCGGACGACGTACACGCTCGACGACAAGGGCCACGTCGCCAACGTCCTCCGCAAGGGCGTCGAGGTGAGCAAGGGCGGAGCGCCCGCGCTCGCCGATCTCAGCGAGTCGTACCTCTATCGCGACGATGGCCGCATCTCTTTCGCGACGCGCGCGGACGGGACGAAGATGGATTACGCGCCTCCGCCGGCCGGGCCTCAGCGCCTCGCCTACCGGATCCCGTCCGTCACCGAGATCGGGAAAGACCCGGACGGCTCGATCACGCGCGGGTTCGAGTACCAGGGCGACGGGCTCGTCGAGAAGATCACCGACCCCGAGGGCCGCACGATCACGCCGGGCGTGCCGGCGGCGGGGCTCAAGGTCGACTCGAAGACGAGCGATGGGCTGAAGAGCTCGACGACGTTCGACGACTTCGGCCGGCCGAAGACCTACGAGGGCGGCGCGGGCACGAAGGGGGAGACGACCTACCTCGACGACGCGCTCGGCGTCAAGGGCGGAGGGTTCCCGCTCGAGGTCGTCAAGGGAGACAAGCCCTCCGGCAAGTACGCCGGCGCCACGTTCGAGAGGGACGAGCGCGGCAACCCGACCGAGATTCGCGAGTCGTCGGGCGCGGTCACGAAGATCGACTACGACGAGTGGGACCGGCCCGTGCACGAGGACTTCGGCAGGGGAGGCGAGCAGGAAGCGCCGGGCGAGGTCTTCCGGGGCTTCGACACGGCCGGCCGCCTCAAGAAGGAGATCCGCACCCAGCTCAACGCCGGAAACGTGACGACGACGTGGGAGTACAACGACCGCGATCAGGTCACGGAGATCAAGCGCGACCACGTTGCCAGCGCCACGCCGTTCGCGGCGCCGGACGCCACGTCGACGACGAAGTTCACGTACGACGTGACGAGCGGGTTCCTCAAGTCCGTCTCGACCGACCAGGGGACGACGACGACCTACCGGTTCGAGAGCGCGGGGCGGCTCGCCGAGGTCACGCCGGACGGCTCGGGCGCGCGCCAGTTCGGGTACGACGAAATGGGCCGGCCGACGTACGTCTTCGACGGGGACAAGGGCACGTGGAACGGCAGTTACGACTCGTTCGGACGGCTGGCCGGCGAGACTCTGCCCACGGGCGGCATCGTCACGCGCACGTTCGACAACGCGGGGGGCCTCAAGACGGCGAAGCTCGCGGACGGCCTCGGAGCCGTCCTCTCGGAGATTCCCTCCGCCGAGGTGACGAGCTGGGGTGCGCTGAAGAACCTCGAGCGCCGGGTGACGGCGGGCACCTCGCTCCTCATGACGCGCGAGCTCGACGCCGAGGGGCGGCTCACGCTGCAGAAGTCGGACGACCGCAAGGACCTCGAGATGAGGTTCGAAGATGGCACTGACCGGCCCGCCTTCGTCGGCGACGCCGTGAACGGGCTCACGCTCGGCTACGGGAGCGCCGCGACCGCGTGGCCGAAGTCCCTGACGTACGGCGTCGCCGTGGACCCTTCGAAGGCCGCGGTGCCGACGGTGATCAGCACCCTGAAGCACGACACGCTGGGGCGCGTCGTCGAGGACCTGCGCGACGACGGCACACTCCGGACCGCGCGCTTCGACGAAGAGGGCCGCCCCGTCGAAACCACCGACGGTGCCTCGGCGACGCAGCTTCGCTGGGACTCGCGGGGAGCGCTCGTCCAGCTGATTCGTCCCGCCGGCCAGGGTGCGACCGGCCTCGGGTACGACCACGACGGGCGATTGACGGCGAAGAAGACGGATGCGGGCGGCGCGTCGTTCCAGTCGACATACGACTACTACGCGCCCGGGGGGAGTTACGCCGGCCTGCTCAGGACCTTCGCCCGGACGGACGGCCCGACGCTCACGGTAAAGGAGTACTACCCGGACGACATGGCGAAGACCGTGTCGCTGAGCGACGGATCCACCGCGAAGTTCGAGTACGACGACGCGAACCGCCTGACGAAGACGACTGTGAACGGCGGGTCTTCCGTGCCCGGCGGCGCTCTCTACGCGTGGGATGCCGCCTCGCGGATGCGGGGCGCGTCCCGCCTCATGCCGAACGGAATCGACGTCGACCCGTCGGCCGCCGTCGTCCCGGGCGCGTACGACTTCGCGGGGCGACCGCACTCCGAGACCGTCGGCTCGCGCCCCGCGCTCACGCGCGACTACGACCTTCTCGGCGGCGTCACGTCGCTGGGGCTGCCGCTCGGCGTTGGCGCCGCGCGCCCGTTCGGCTACACCCGCGCGTTCGAGCCCGTCACGCATCGCCTCGCATCGGTCACCGGCACCGGCGACGCGCCGCCGCCCGGCGGCGTCGCGCCGTCCCTCCTCGGCGCTTCGTGGGCATGGGTGGGCGACGACCGCGTCCTCGGAGTCACGTCCAACGGCCCGCTCCACGCCGCGCACCGCTTCGGGTACGTCGGCGGCCCGGGCGGACCGGACGGCTCCGTGCCCGGCGCCGCGAAGTGGAAGCTCGGCACGCTCACGGTCGGCACGGACCCGGGCGCGAAGAACCTCCTGCCGTTCGGCGATCCCCTCGCGCCGGGCTCGGCCCCGTGGGGCCAGTTCGCGTATGGCTACAATTCCTCCATCACGGGAGACGGCACGAAGCTCGGCCGCAGGGTGACGGGCGTGGGGCTTGCGGGCCTCCTGGCCGGGTCCCTGCTCTCGAACCTCGGCTACGCCTACGGGCTCGACGCGTCCAAGCGCCTCACGACGGCGTACGCCGGGCCGGGCAGCGTCACGGGCGCCGACGCGGCGGCCGCCATCGCCGCCTTCGAGCGCTTCAAATACGAGTACGGCTCGGCCGACCAGCTCCAGAAGGAAAACCCGCGAGGTCGATGGCCGCAGCGTCGGCTACGAAACCGGCGGCGACGGCCGGCCCGACTCGCGCCAGCTCGACGCGGGACCCAAGTCCTTCTTCCTCTACGACGCGCTCAAGCGCCGCACGGGCGACGACCGATTCACCTTCACCTGGCACTACGACGGCAAGATCGCAACGGCCGTCGTCATGGACTGCTGGCCCATCGAGCACGGCGAATCGCAGGGTCCCGCCTGCGCGGCGGGCTTCACGCGGCCGGCCCAGGCCGGCCACAAGCTCGTCTTCTCGTACGACGCCCTCTCGCGCCTCCTCACGCGCACCCACCTCGGAGTTCTCCCGTCCGGCGAGACCGACGACAGCAAGCGCCCCTTCATCGAAACCCGCGAGTACCTCTTCGACGGCAACACCCTCCTCGCGGAAGTCGCCAAGGCCCAGGACGGCGCCATCCGCTGGAGAAAGACCTACGTCCCCGGCGCCGACCTCCACGACCACGTCCAGGTCAGGGTCGAGACCTACGACGCCGCCCAGAACCTCGTCACCGACCGCCTCTACGCTTACATAAGAGACGAGCAGGGCACCGTCCTCGCGCTGGCGGACGAAGCCAGCGACCCGACGCACCCGTCCATCCCCATCCGCTACCTCTACACCCCGTACGGCAACGCGCACGCCGAGACAGGGCCGGAGCTTCGGAAGGGGAGCTACGGGTTCGGGATCACGAGCGTCAAGGACGCGAGTGCTGCGACGAAGACGCAGACGGCGACGGGGACGCTGCCCGGCGGCGTCCGGCTGAGCTTCGGGATCGACGTCGATGCGGGGACGTTCGGAGGGATTCTCTTAGAAAGAAAAGAAACGAATGGCACGTGGACGACACTCGGCGCAGGGGATGTCGCGCTGGGCAGGGCCCCCGATGCGGCGAACAGCGACGTCGACGTTCTGCCGCTGAATGGGTTTGCGTTCGCGACGAGCTACCGAATCCGGACGACGGCAGCTCTGAAGGACGTTCTTGGCAGAACGCTGGCTGACCCGAAAGTCCTCGAACTCCCGCAAACGCCGCCGGTCATCGCACCGGGCGACATCGGCGCGAGCAGCTACGAATACGTGAGGACGTTCGCAGTCGAGTACGACAGCCTCGAGGCCTTCTCGAACGACGCCAACGGCCTCTTCCCCGGCGGCCAGCCGATGGGGTTCCAAGGGCAGTACACGGATCCGGTACTGGGGTTCCTGCTCACGCCGAATCGCGTCTATGACGCGAGGAACGGGGTTTGGCTCTCCCAGGATCCCATGGAAGACCGCGACTCCCCGAACCTCTACGGCTTCGTCGGTGGAAGGCCACACGAGAAGACGGATCCGTTAGGGCTCAGGGCATTGAACCAGGCCGACAAGGACTACATCCGGCAGCTGAATGAGTTGAACCGCGAGCTTCGCGGCGAATACGCAAGGGCTGGAACCTTCCGTGGGGCGAAGATCTCTCAGAGCGAGTACGAACACGGTTTGGCTGACGTGACGGCCATGAGGGACACCTATATCAATGCGGTCTGGGATGCGGCCGATGGGCAAGCAATCAGGTCCGACGACGTCCCCATGTCGTTCTGGGACCCGCGAAAGATCACGAAGTACCGGCCCCAGCCGACCGAGGAGCAAATCGAGGAAGGGAATCGGTCGGCCTATAAGTGGGTCTTCTGGACGAACGTTGTGCCGAACCAGATTGCGATCTTCGCGTCGCCTCATGTCGTGAATGCGGGCCCGCGGATGGTCGAGCAGCAGCAGGCGTTGAGGCCCCCGGGCGAAATGCCGAAGCGGCGGCACTACATGGGTGACACGCCAGGAAAGGGCAGTGCTACTGGGCAGGAAGTGCTTGAGAGGATGGCGGCCGCAGGCCGCGTGAGGACCGGGCCGAGCGGTGGTATGGAGATTCAAGGGTCCGATGGCGCGTGGGTGCCGATCGAGCAGACGGACATGAGCCATATCGAAGGTGCGGTGACCTGGTGGAATCGGGAGGGCTACAGGTACGGGCCGCGCGCACCAGAAGTGCGCCAGTGGATGCGCGATCCGAACAACTATGAGCTGGAGCCGAGCGGGCCCAACCGGGCGCGCGGCGGACAAACGCGCGAACGCTATCGGCCTCCGGCACCTCTGCCCGGCGAGTCTGAGGAATGAGCGACACGCTGGACGATCGGATTCACTCGGAAGTGACGCGCCTCAGTGAACAGGGGAACGCGGCGAGTGAGGCCGGGGACTACGAGAAGAGCCTGGCGCTATTTCGGCAAGCGCTCAAGCTCCTACCGAAGCCGATTCAGCGGTGGGATGCCGGTGGTTGGCTGATGACAGCCATCGGCGATACCCATTTCCTAAAGGGCGACTACGCCGCTGCAGCAAGTGCGCTCAAGGAGGCGCTGGAGTTTCCGAAAACGCTTGGAAATCCCTTCGTGCATCTACGGCTCGGTGAGAGCGTGTACGAACTCGGGGAGAGTGCTCGAGCGGCTGACGAGCTCACGCGGGCCTACATGGGAGGGGGCGAGGAGCTTTTCGACGGTGAAGATCCAAAGTATTTTCGTTTCTTGAAGACCAAGATACGCACCGAGCTGCCGAAGTCGAAGCGATGATAAGTGGACGATCTCGCGCCCCGCGGCGCTCCGGCGGAAGTGGTGGAGGAGCCGGGCGCTCAGCAGCGCGCGTGCCCGTGGGCCCTTCCCCGGCCCTTCCCTGGGCACGGAGTGGATTGGGAGTGGATTGGGGTCAGGTCTCGATTTTCTATTATAATCTTCGTCAATGACTCGCCCACTCCGACTCGAGCATGCCGGCGCCGTCTGGCACGTGACTTCGCGCGGTAATGAGCGGAAAGAACTGTTCCGCGGCCAGGCGGATTGCGAGAGATTCATCTCAATTCTCGCTCGGACGGTGACGCTCTTTCAGTGGCGGCTGCATGCATACGTGCTGATGGGCAACCACTACCACCTTCTGCTCGAAACGCCCGCCCCGACACTCTCGCGCGGGATGCGCCAACTGAACGGCATCTACACCCAGGCCTTCAATCGCCGCCACCGCCGCGCCGGGCACCTTCTTCAGGGTCGTTTCAAGGCGATCCTCGTGGAAAAGGAGGCCCATCTCCTCGAGCTGTGTCGATACGTCGTGCTGAACCCCGTGCGAGCGGGTCTGGTGCGATCCGCTCGGGACTGGAAATGGAGCAGCTACCGGGCGACCTCGGCAGAAGAACCCGCGCCTGAATGGCTCGAAACCCGCTGGACGCTCCGCAACTTCGGTCGCGAGACGTCGCAGGCCGTGCGGCGCTACCGGAAGTTCGTCGCGGAGGGCGTCGGCGCAGCCGAGTCGCCATGGCAGGCCGTGCGAGCACAGGTCTACCTGGGCGGAGACGAATTCCTCGAGGAGGTGCGGCAGCGCCTGAAGGCACGCCCAATGGCGAAGGGGATCCCTCGCCGTCAGGTGGAACCGCTCGAGGTAGATCCCCTTGTGGCGGCGACGGCCGTGGCAAAAGTCCTTGGAAGCGGGCTCGAGGAGATGAAGCGGAGGCCGCGAGTTCTCATTCGAGAGCGGCGTCTTACGGCCTGGGCTCTCAAGAGCTTCGGGATGGTGCCGCTGGACGGAATCGGAAAGGCGCTTGGAGTGGGAGTCGCGCAGGCTTCGGCGCTGGCGGCCGCCGGGGACACCGAAACCCTCACCGCTTCGCTCCGTGACAGGATCGAGAAGGCGGTGAGGGAGTGAGAATAGAAAATTGAGACCTGACCCCGATACGATGACCGTTTTCAATCGGACATTCCCGTGATGCTGTCGCGAGGGCAGGCTATGACTCGGAGAGTCGGGCGAGTCTTGGAGAGTTCTTGCATGGGTTCTTTGTGGAGATGTGTGACTGGGAGACGGTCTCAGCGAAGCTGTTCGCGCGCGCGCGGATGTCCCCCAGCGAGGCGGACCCAGCTCGGCTTAGGGAGGCTCAAGAGCAGGCCCGAGCTGCATTGGGAGAGATCTTTCTAAGGTATTGCAGCAAGGTAGAGGCTCGACGCGGGCTTGCGTACTCCACACCGCCCGGCTACAACCCGCAAACCGAGGTCATTATCGAAGCCACCGAGCTAGGGAAGACGGTACGTGTGGTTACCGGCAGTGAGGGGCCGTTGATGAAGAGATTCGTCTATACGGTAGAGCGAACACAAGACGGATGGAGACTGTTGGATAACCGTAAGTGGATTGACTCTCAGGGCAAGGAACATCCGTGGAGTCTATGAGAGGGGATTCCCCTTCCGGGGTCGCGGGGGTCAAGTCTTGCAGCTACAGTGATCGCAGCGCTTGAACACGCGCTCGGGCGAATCGAAGCTCTGATCGACCGCCTCCGTCACGACGGCGCCGCCGCCCGCGGCACGTACTCGCGCATCTGGTGATAGAGCGGCGTCAGCGTCGCGATCGTGCAGGTGTTCGGACCGAGGTCGTACGTCGTCTCGAAGTCCTCGTAGCTGCGGGCGCGCCAGAGGCGGCCCTGCGGGTCGATGACGAGCGAGTGCCCCACGCCGCCGCGGAAGACGTGCGATCCGTCCGTGCCGCGATAGACCGTGCACGTCCACGGGTGGTCCGGGGCCGTCGCGGCGATGAACGCCTCGATCTCCTTCGTGCGCCTCTCGAGGAGAGCCGCGCGCTCGGCGACGGGAGCCCTCAGCGTCTCGGCGATCGCGTCGCTGAGCGGCTTCTCGCCGGGCGCGATCAGGACGCCCGACCGGAGGTCGTCGACGGGTGGGGTGGAATTCGTCATCGGGCGGGCCCAGTCTCGGGGTGATGAGGGTCAGCTCGCAATTATCCATGAGACGGTGGGCTCCTTGATCCCAAAGGGAATTGAACTGCAGCGCTCCGTGCCTCAAAATGTTGCTGGATGGCTGCCACGGACGACCCTGTGCCCTTCGACGAGACCGCGGTGACGCGCGTCCGCCGCAGGTGCTTCTTCTGCGAATCGGAGAAGTCCGACGAGTGGAAGTTCCTCGAGAGGCTTAACGCGTTCGTCTGCAAGGACTGCAAGGAACGCCTCGAGAAGGCGTCCGCCGAGGAACGAAAGAGCAGTTAGTTCGGCGGGGGAGATGGGTCTCCCCCTATCGTGCCTTTGCGCCTACGCTTGCGCCGCGGCGACGACGGGCGGATTGCGTCGCGCGAACACGTGCTCGGGCAATCTAAGCTCCGAACGGCCAGCTCCGTCACGATGGCGTGACGTCCGCAACTGCCGCACGGATGTCTTCAGCCGCTCGCGTGCGTTGGTCGTACTCCCGTGCGCTCCATCGCCGCTGAAGGCCAGCCTTGTGCGGCTTGCACAACCCGCAGGCGCGTCGCTTCTTCTTTGAGTTCTTCCTCATGTCGTGTTGCCCTTGGAATCCGGCGAAAACACGGGCCTGGCGCAAGGCAGCTCGGACTCGATCTCTGCTTGTGTGAAGTGCGGGGCGTGGCGACCCGATAGGTCTTCCCTCTCCGGGAAAACGCAACAACGTAGTCGCCGGCGCGGACATCGGACTTCAGCACCCCAACCGCTCGCTGGACGAGGCTCCCGAGTCCGTCATCCAGCCAGATCTCGCCATCGGCGCGGGAAGCGCGGATCACCAGCCGGTGAAACTTCTTCGCACGACGTCGCGAGGGTCTTGTGGCTAGGCCGGTCGTGGCGGAGGCCTGCGTGGGGAACTGCATGCGCGCGTCCAGGAGGCGCGCCACGCTGACGTCTTCATCGAGCGCTTCCCATCGGATGCCCTCTCCGGCGCCCAGTAGCGTCCAGGCCGCCCGTTGCCGGGGCAGTGCCGATTGAAGCCGCGGGAACCATGCGAGAGGGGCTGTAATCGTCCGACCGTCTGCAAGTGCCACCACGAGCGATGACGCGGTACAGGAGGCCGATGCAGCTAGCGCCTTCGAAGATCGGCGTGGAGACTCTGCGGGAGGAGAGAGTAGGCGCCGGCGCGTCTCGGCTGACAGACGTATCGAACGGAAGCAGCTTTTCGGGTACGCGTAGGGCTCTCCGGATTCGTCCACGACCAATGCGTAGCCGGTTGGACTCGACGTCGGCGCGGTGTGAACTCGATAGACCTTGCCGATCTCGAGAGAAGCCGCGTAGCCGCCGTGGTCGATGCAGATGACGAATCGATCCATGTCGCCAGCAGTCGCTGATGTGCGCGCCTTCTGATACTCACCCCGAACGCCGCGAGTGAAGTCGTAGTGCTTTTTCATCCTGGTGCCTACTTGGAAGCACGGCGGTCAGAATATCGGATTCAGAACCTTCCGGCCGTACGCGATGAACGCCATGAGGAAGCCCAGAACGCCACTGAAGACCATGGGCGCCACCTCGCGGTACTTGACGTGCACCGCGACGAACACGAGGCTCTCGAAAGCTAAGACCGTGGCAGCCAGGATCGTCAGCGACGGCTGCCAATGGAACGCGGCGGGGACGATGAGGCCGACCGTGCAGACGAGCTCCAGGATGCCCAGGGCCATCCAGACTCTTCGCGGCAACGCGCCAAAGGATGGGACGTCGTGGCTTACCTTGTCGAACATGAAGACCTTCATGACGCCCGACGCTCCGTACAGAAGCGCGGCGAGGATCTGCAAGACCCACAACAGCACGTTCATCGTGATCCCCGCGGCCTTCGCCCCAGCCTGACGACGGATGTTCCAAACCCCTCGAGTGCCTTACGGAAGGCGGCGGTAGTACGCGACCTCACCGGGGCTTCGGGTCGAGTTCCTGAGTGTGGCCGGAGCGATGCTCGGCGAGCGCCGCATCAGCGAGCCGCTCGAGCGTGGAGCTGGAACGAGAGAAGGACTCGGTCCAGCGCGCCTCATCCTCGAGCTCGGCGAGCAGCCACGAAGCCACTTCCTCCTGCTGGGGAGGAGGGAGCTTTGAGATTTCTGCGAGGGCCTTTTCGAGAAGCGCTGTCATGACTTTACGGCGCACGATTCTACTCCCTCTGAGTCCGCTGCAATGAGGTGTTAGGCGTGCACTCGTACCTGGGAATGGAGGAACTCTGGGGCAAGATCGGCGCCGTTGGGCCAGGAAATGGTGTGAAGCTCCGGGTTGACTTGGACTCTCTTGAACTGCTCGACATCACGGAGGGGCTCGAACACTGGGCCCCAGAGTTCGCTAGAGAGATCGATTTCTCCAGCCGTGCCATAGCTGAAACGAAGCCAAAGCGTGTAGCCGGCAACGTAACGCACTTCGAGAACACGAAACATGACGACTACTCCAGCGGAGGGATGGGCTTGAGGCGTTCGTGTTGGCGCGCGAGGTTCCAGTCCTCGAGCAGGATGCCGACCGTAATTCCATACTCGCCATAGGTGGCGTGGAAATGAGGCGGGTCGTGTTCGCGATAGAGAATCGCGATGACGATGCCGAGGAAGCGGCTGATCTCAGGCACACGCTAGAGTTTACCCTTTGCACGCCTAACGATATCGAGTTCAGCGGCGAGAAGGAAGGAGCGCAGCGACTGACGCCGAGTCCGCTGCAATGAGGTGTTAGGCGTCCGCGGTCAGGCCGCTAGGTAGCCAGTGATAAGGCGAGCCAACACTCTCGCGTTGCCGTGCGGGTCGAGGCCAAGGTGAAAGGCCTGATCGACCTGGGAAGAGGACGTGAACTCGCGAAGATCGGAATCGGGCCGCGAGGAGTGTTCGAGTACGCGGACGTCAGTCCCCGCGAGGATGAAGTCAAGCAGGACGATCTGGTCGTCGTGATCGGCGAAGAAGTCCATGAGGGTGCAAGGGAGTTCGGACGCCTAACGATATCGAGTTCACCGGCGAGAAGGAAGGAGCGCCAGCGACTGACGCCGAGTCCGGTGCAATGAGGTGTTAGGCGGCTATGGCCGTGGTGTGGGTGTGAAGGCGGAGAAGCGCAGTGACTCGAGAAGGCGCTCAACGGGAAGCGCTTCGCCCGATCTTGACGGTTGGACACAGCACGCATGAAGCACCGCTGTGCGGCCGTCATTCGCATAGATAAGAGCGCGAAGGGTTGGCTCGACGCCGGCGTTTCCGCCGTTCTTGAAGTAGGAGCCAATTAGCGGGTCGCCGACAACCGCCGACCACGTTTCGCCCTGAACAGATCTCGCGTCTGACTCCACGCCCATCCGGCCATGAACCAACCAGTTGCCGTCACGTTCCTCGAAGCCAGCCAACGCTGCGACCCGGGAGCGCGGTAGGGCATATACGGTGAAACCTACAGGGTA
>JADJVE010000014.1 GCA_016716715.1 Acidobacteriota bacterium
GCCGTTGTTGTCGACCTTGATGTCGTACCAGGCGCCGTCCTGGAAGCCCGCGTAGTTCGGGCCGCCCTGCGGCTCGATGAGGCCGTAGTAGCAGGAGATCAGGTTGACCATCGACGGGTCGTTCGGGTCGCGGAAGAAGTAGAAGTCCGTGTTGTCGATGCTGGGGTTCTTCGACGTGAACGGAGCCTCGTTGTGGCTCGACGCGAGCGCGGGCGCCGACGCGAGGGCCGGGACCGCGAGCGCGGCGAGCGCGAGAAGGGCGAACACACGGGCAGCGGACGGTTTGTGCATCGGTCTTCCTTTCGTTCGGATCGAGGAAATTCTCTGAAAGTGACTAGCGCGTCGCGAACATGACCGGTCTCGTCTTTTCCTGACAGCGAATACGCGAGCCGGCGGGCCGCCGGATCAGCGGGGGGATCGGCGCTCGACCGGGGTGTGACGCGGCGCACCGTCTAGAATCCGCCCCGGAAGCGCAAGGGGCCCGGCGGCCCCCCTGGTCTTCAAAACCAGCGTGCCCGCTCCGGAAGGGGCGGCGGGTGGGTTCGACTCCCACACGCTTCCGCCATTCGACATGATGCAAACGGATGAGGTCCAGTGCCGGCGGGGTGTCGTATCCTCCAAAGCAGTCTGTTCGGGCATTGCCCGATCAACATCAAAAAGGAGTTCCACATGAAGCGTTCGATCCTCACCCTCGCCCTCGCCGGGCTCGTCGGCTTCGGCCTCACGGCCCGCGCCGAGGACCCCAAGCCCCAGCCCAAGACCATCACGGAGACGACCACCGCCAAGGTCAAGATCCTCGACGTCAACAAGGCCAAGAAGGAAGTCACGGTCAAGGACGAGGCCGGCGACGTGTCCGTCGTCGCGGTCCCCGAAACCTTCACGCTCGACAAGGTGAAGGCCGGCGACGTCGTCGTGCTGACCTACGCCGAGACCCTCACGGCCGGCCTTGCGAAGCCGGGCGACGCCGACTCGGTCGCCGCCAAGCGGACGACGGGCGCCGCCTCGGGCTACGTCACGAAGGTCGTCACGGTCACGGCCATGGACCCTGCGGTTCCCTCGGTGACCTTCAAGACGGCCGACGGCAAGAGCCAGACCGTCAAGATCCGCAACGCGAAGAACCTCGAGGGCTACAAGGTCGGCGACAAGGTCGCCCTGACCTACACGGGCTCGCTCTCGATCGCGATCCAGAAGTAAAGACTCTCCACAAGGACCCGAACGCCCCCGGAGGCCCGTGCCTCCGGGGGCGTTTCCGTTTCAGTCCGCGAGCGTGGAGAGATCGCCCGGGTCCTCGCCCATCTCCTTGGCCTTCAGGTACCGCCTCACGATCTTTCCGGACCGCGTCTTCGGAAGCGACGGCACGAGGTCGATATCCTGGGGCACCGCGATGGGTCCGAGGTCCTGGCGCACGTGGTCCTTGAGGCTGCCGATGAGGCCCGGTCCCGCCTGCGCGCTCGCCTTGAGGACGACGAAGGCCTTGATCCGCTCGCCCTTGAGGGCGTCCGGGAAGCCCGACGACGGCGCTCTCGGCGACGGCCGGGTGCCGGAGGAGCGAGCCCTCGACGTCGGCCGTGCCGATGCGGTGGCCCGCCACGTTCATGACGTCGTCCGAGCGGCCGAGGACGGCGAAGTAGCCGTCGGCGTCGCGAACCGCGATGTCGCCGCACGTGTAGCAGCCGGGGATCTGCTCCCAGTATTTTTCGTAGCGCGCCGGGTCTCCCCACACGGTGCGGAGCATGTACGGCACGGGCCGTCTGAGGACGAGGAGGCCGCCGTGGCCGTCGGGCAGGGACTTCCCGTCCTTGTCGACGATGTCCGCCGCGACGCCCGGCAGCGGCTTGCCGACCTTGCCGGGCCGCGCCTCGAACGTCGGGAGCGTGCCGAGGACGGGGGCCGCGATCTCCGTCTGCCAGAAGTTGTCGACGACCATGCCGCCCGACTGCCCGACGAGGTGCTTCTGCGCCCAGAGGTGCGCCTCGGGGTTGAGCGGTTCGCCCGCGCACGCGATGAGGCGCAGGCGCGAGAGGTCGTAGCGCGCGGGCGCCTCGGCCCCGTGGCTCATGAACATGCGCATCGCCGTCGGCGCCGTGAAGAGGATGTTCACGCCCACGCGCTCGCACAGCTCCCACGTGACGTCGGCCGACGGGTAGTCCGGAACGCCCTCGCGCGTGAAGACCGTCGCGCCGACCGAGAGCGGTCCGTAGACGATGAACGAGTGGCCGACGATCCAGCCGATGTCGGACGTGGACCAGTAGATGTCGCGGTCGCCGATCTGGTAGAAGGCGCGCGCCAGGTACGTCACGCCCACCATGTAGCCGCCCACGGTGTGGACGACGCCCTTGGGCGTCCCCGTCGTGCCCGACGTGTAGAGGATGAAGAGCGGATCCTCGGCGTCCATGGGCTCGGGCGGGCAGTGGATCTCGCGCGCGTGCTGGATGTCGTAGAAGTCGCACTCGCGCTCGCTCTCGAACGTGACGGGCTCGTCGCCCGGCCGCGAGCCGCGGCGGTGGACGACGACCTTCTCGACGAACGGGAGGTCTCGGACGGCCTCGTCGATCGTCGGCTTGAGCGGGATCTTCTTGCCCCTCCGGAACGTGAAGTCCGAGCAGACGACGACCTTCGCGCTGCAGTCCTCGATGCGGGACTTGAGCGCCTGCGTGCCCATCCCCGCGAAGACGACGGAGTGGATCGCGCCGATGCGCGCGCACGCGAGCATCGTGATGATGCCCTCGGGGACGAGCGGCATGTAGATGATGACGCGGTCGCCCTTCGCCACGCCGAGGCGCTTCAGCGCGTTCGCGAAGCGGTTCACCTCGCGGTAGAGCCGGCTGTACGTGTAGGTGTGCTCCTCGCCGTCCTCGCCGACCCAGAGGAGCGCCGCCTTGTTGCGCTTGTCGCCGTAGACGTGGCGGTCTATGCAGGAGACGGTGGCGTTCAGCTTGCCGCCGATGAACCACTGGTGGTTCGGCGGCTGGAAGCGGCAGACTTCCTTCCAGGGCTCCATCCACTCGATGGCCGCGGCCTTCTCGGCCCAGAAGTCGTCCGGCGCGAGGAGGGCGTGCTCGCGCTCGACGACGTCGTTGCGGATCACCGCGTCACGCGCCATCCAGATGGGCGGATGGATGACGTTCTCGTCCTTCGCGAGCTTCTCGATCGCCACCTGCTGGGAATGCGAGAGGTCGAGGCCGGGCTTCGCCGCCGATTCCGCCGTCATGAGGCTCTCCTTGTCCGGGAGTGTGCCGGGGATCTTAGCGTTTCTTCACGGACCGCGCGGCCTTCGCGGGGGCGGCCGGCGGCCGCTTCGAGGCCGGCCGGCGGCGGGCCGGCTTCTGGCCCATGCCGGCGAGCTCGCGCAGGAGGTCGAGCGTCGTGACGATCCCGACGACGTGGCCCTGGCGCGTGACGAGGAGCCGGTGAATGCAGCCGGCGACCATCGTCCGCGCGATCTTCGGCAGGGGGGTCGTGTCCGGAATGGTGAAGAACGTGGGCGTCATGATCTCGGCGACGAGTCGTCCGCCGTCCTCGATCGCGAGCCCCCGGAGGTCCTCGGGGTTGAAGCGCTTCTCCCAGGCGCGGGAGGGGCGCGCGTCCGGTTCGCGGTCGCGCGTCACCTGGTCGACGATGTCGGTCAGGCTCACGACGCCGGTCAGGCGTCCGGCCGCGTCGAGCACGGGAGCGCCCGAGATGCCCTTCTCGGTGAAGAACGTTGCGAGCTCGTGGACCGTCCAGCTCTCGCGGACCGCGAGGACGGGGTGAATCATGACGTCGCGGGCGGTCTTCATCTCGTCGCTTTCCGCGGCGAGCTTCCCGCGTCGCCCGCGCGTGCGACATAGCGCAGCTGAATCATCCACGGGCCTCGGGCTGCTAGGATCTCCGAGATGGCGCGCCGCATCCTCGTCTGCGACGACGAGGCCGACATTCGGGACTCCCTGAAGACCACGCTCGAGGAGCACGGTTACGAGGTGAAGGCGGTCTCCTCCGGCCAGGACGCCGTGAGGGAGGCGCCGGACCACGACGCGCTGCTCCTCGACATCAAGATGCCCGTGCAGGACGGCCTCGAGACGCTCGCGAAGATTCGCTCGCGCGGCGTCGCGACGCCGGTCGTCATGATCTCGGGTCACGGCGACGTGAAGACGGCGATGGACGCCGTGCGCGCCGGGGCCGACGACTTCCTCGAGAAGCCTCTTTCGACCGACTACATCCTCAACGCGCTCCGGCGGGTCCTCGATTCGACGCGCCTCGCGCGCGAGAACCTCGAGCTCAAGTCGCGCCTCGGGATCGGCCGCATCGTCCAGGACAGCGAGCCGATGCGGAAGCTCCTGGCCGAGATCGCGCGGGTCGCGCCGAGCCCCCTGACCGTCCTCATCGTCGGGCCCAGCGGCACGGGCAAGGAGCTCGTCGCTCGGGCGATCCACGATTCGTCGCTCGTGAAGGCGGGCCCGTTCGTGCAGGTCAACTGCGCTGCGATCCCGGACACGCTGATCGAATCCGAGCTCTTCGGTCACGAGCGCGGCTCGTTCACGGGCGCGGACCGCAAGCAGACGGGCAAGTTCGTCGAGGCGGACGGCGGCACGATCTTCCTCGACGAGGTGGGGGACATGTCGGCCTCCGCGCAGGCGAAGGTGCTCCGCGTCCTGCAGGAGGGCGAGGTGGAGCCGGTCGGGAGCCCGCGCGTCGTGAAGGTGAAGGTCCGGGTCGTCGCCGCCACGAACCGCGAGCTCACGACGCTGATCGCGCAGGGGAGGTTCCGCGAGGACCTCTACTACCGCCTGAAGGTCGTCCCGCTGCGCACGCCGCCGCTGTCCGAGCGGCCGAAGGACATCCCGGTCCTCGTCCAGTGGTTCGCCGACCAGTTCGCGCGCACGAACAACTACAGGCCGAAGCGCTTCACGGACGCGGCGCTCGAGGCGCTCGCGGCGCGCTCGTGGCCCGGGAACGTCCGCGAGCTCAAGAACCACGTCGAGCGTCTCATGATCATGGCGGACGGCGACGTCCTCGACGCCGCCGACGTGGACGGGGCCGCCGCCGCGCCCGCGGCCGACGAAGGGCCCATCGCCGTGCGCGGCGGCAAGGTCGTGGACGCTTCGTCCGCGGGAGTCTGGGAGCGCCTCGCGGCCATCCGGACGCTTCAGGAGTTCCAGGACGAGACGGAGAAGCTCTACCTCGTCTCCAAGCTCGCGGAGAACGGAGGCAACGTGACGCGCACCGCCGAGGCCATCGACACGCCTCGCTCGAACCTCTACAAGAAGATCGACCGCTACGGCCTGCGCCGGGACCGGGAAGGGGGCGAGCCGTGACTCCCGAGGCCGTGCGCCGCCACTTCGAGGAGACGGGCGCGCTCCTCGCGGGCCACTTCAAGCTCTCGTCGGGCCTCCACGCGGACCGCTACCTCCAGTGCGCGAAGGTTCTCCAGCACCCGGATCGGGCCGGCGTCCTCGGTGCCGCGCTCGCGGCGCTTCTCGCGCCGGAGAAGCCGGGAGTCGTCGTGTCGCCCGCGATGGGGGGCGTGATCATCGGCCACGAGGTCGGGCGCGGCCTCGGGGTGCGCGCGATCTTCACGGAACGCGTGGACGGCGTCTTCTCCCTTCGGCGCGGGTTTGCCCTGGAGCCGGGCGAGCGCGTTGCCGTGATCGAGGACGTCGTGACGACGGGGAAGTCGACGAGGGAGGTCCTCGACGTCCTCCGGCAGGCGGGCGCCGTGCCGGTCGCGTGCGGGTCGATCGTGGACCGACGCGCTGCCGCGGAGAAGGCTCCGGCCGTCGACGGGGTCCCGTATCGCGCGCTTCTGCCGCTCGAGGTCCCGGCGTGGGAGCCGGCGTCGTGCCCGCTCTGCGCGCGCGGCGAGCCCGTGGTCGCCCCGGGGTCGCGGCACCTCGCGGCGAAGGCGTGACCGAGACCGCCGTTTTCCTCCTCGACGGTCCCGGGTACGCGGAGATCCGGCCGGGCGGCCGGGCTGCCTTCCGTGGGATCGCGCTCGCCGCCGGGGACGACCCGGTCGTCGAGGTCGTGGCCTCTTCGGCGGGCCGGACGCTCGGGCGCGCGCCCGCGAACGGCCCCTCGCCCGAGATCTCGTGGGTGCCGCTCGAGGGCTCGGCGGCCTGCCGGTTCACGCTCGACGTGCCCGTGCCGCAGGGAGCCGCGGTCGACCTCAGCGTGCGCCACGCGTCGGGCGCCGAGACGACGGCCTTCCGTTACGACGTGCCGTTCGCCGAACGCGAGGCCGAGCGGCTCCGGATGCTCGCGGCGCGCATCGAAGCGATGCCCGTGCCCGCCTCCGACCTCGTGGCCGTGACGCAGGGCGGGGGCGACGTCGAGGTCTACCGCCGGTCCATTCTCGAGTCCTTCCTCGCGATGGAGCTGCAGCTTCGCGCGGCGGGCGCCGACCCGGCGGGTGTCCGCTCAGTCCTCGACATCGGCTGTGGAACGGGCCGGCTGCTTGCCGGTTGGCATGTGGATGATCCCGGCCGGCGCCTCGTGGGCACGGACCTCAACCCGGACCTGATCGCCTGGGCGCGCACCCACCTTCCCGCCGTCGCGGCGTGGGAGGTGAACGGCCTGCATCCGCCGCTGCCGCACCCGGACGGCGCCGTCGACCTCGTCGTCCTCTCGTCCGTCCTCACGCACGTGTCGCTCGCGAACCAGCGCGCGTGGCTCGCCGAGGTGCGTCGCCTCCTCGCACCGGGCGGGCGGGCGCTCGTGACGCTGCATGGGACCGTCTACGCCTCGGTCTTCCTCCGCGGGGCCGACGCGGCGCGCTGGGCGGCCACGGGCTATGCCGAGGTCGCGGGTGCAGCCGAGGGCGCAAACGCCTACACCTCGTTCCACTCCGAGTCCTTCGCGCGGGCCCTCTTCGCGGAGTTTTCCTCCGCCGCGTTCTTCCCGCGTGGCGCCGCGGACGGCGCGCCGCGCCGGTTCCCCGTGGCGTCGCTGCAGGACGTCTACGTCCTGGCCCGCTGAGGCGATTCGTGAAGCTCCTCCGTACGCTCGCCGCGAATCTCTTCGTCCCGCTCGGGATCGCCGTGGTCCTGTTCCTCGCGTTCGAGGGCGGGTGCCGCGCGGCGCTGCGCGTCCGCACGGGTGCGTGGCCCGAGACCCGCGTCGAGGCGTACACGAAGTTCGTCGAGAAGATCGGGCGCGCCTATCGGCTCCATCCCCGCCTCGTCGTCGCGGGGCGGCCGGACGCGACGCTCGAGGCCGCGGGCAAGGTGGTCCACTTCAACGCACGCGGCCAGCGCGCGACGAACGTCCGCGACCTCGCGGTTCCGAAGCCCGCGGGCGTCTTCCGGATCGTCTGCGAGGGAGGGTCGACGACTTTCGACCTCCTCGCGGCGGACGACGCGTCGACCTGGCCGGCGCGCCTCGGGGCGCTCCTCGCGCCGCGGGCCGACGTCGCGAACGCCGGCTTCCCGGGCTGGACGAGCCTCGAGAGCCTCGTTTCGCTCGAGATCCGCGACCTCGAGCTGGACCCGGATCTCGTCGTCGTCTTCTCCGGCGTCAACGACCTCCAGCCGGCCGGCCACGTGCCGTTCCGCGCGGACTACTCCGAAGGGCACACGGACATCCTGCCGCGCGTGCTCGGAGTCGTCCCGGTGCCGGTCCGCCTCGTTTCGCGCTCGGTCTTCCTCGAGTCGCTCCTCGGCCGCCTGCGCGGCCCGGGCGACTCGCTGGCCGCCGAGGGCTTCGCGCCCTCGTACGCGTGGAACGGCGGACCCAGGCAGGACGACATTCCGGCTGCGGCGGTCGCCGTCTACGAACGCAACCTGCGTTCGACGATCGCCGCCGCGCGCACGCACGGCGCGCGGACGCTGCTCGTCGCGCAGTCGGCGCGCATCCGCTCGGGGCACGAGGCCGCCGACCGCGCGTGGCTCGAGGGCTGGGCTCCCGGGCTCACGCCGGCCGGCTACCTCGCGGGCCTCGCGCGCTACAACGCCGTCGCGCGCGCGCTCGCCGCGGACGGGGCGGCTCTCTTTCTCGACCCGTTCGCCGGCGGCGCGTTCCCCGAGTCCGCGTTCGCGGACCCCGTGCACTTCACGCCGGAGGGGTCCGAGCGGTTCGCCGAGGCGCTCGCGGCGTACCTCAAGGCCCCGGGCGGGCCGCTGGCGCCGCGCTGAGCGTCAGAGGTGGCGGTCGAGGCCCCGGTCGTCCCACGACGACGGGTCTTCGAGCGGTTCGAGGTGGGTCGTGACCGTGCTGCCGGGGAGGGCGCCGGCGACGCCGCGTTCGATCTCCTCGCAGACGTCGTGCCCCTGCTTGACGGTCCACGAGCCCGGGACGAGGACGTGCATCTGGATGAAGTGGCGCGGCCCCGCGCGGCGGGTCCGGATGTCGTGCAGGACGATCCCGCGCTCGTGGAACGGTGCGAGCGCCGCCGTGAGCGCCGCCTGCTCGTCCTCGCCGATGGCCTTGTCGAGGAGGCCGTACCCGGTCTCCTGCAGGAGCCGCACCGCGGTATAGACGATGTTCGCGGCGACGAGCAGCGCGACGATGGGGTCGAGGATCAGCCAGCCCGTGAGCTTCACGAGGAGGACACCGACGAGGACGCCTGCGGACGTCCAGACGTCCGTGAGGAGGTGCTGCGCGTCGGCCCGCAGCGTGATCGAGCGGAGCCGTTTGCCCTCGCGCAGGAGGATGAACGCGACGACGCCGTTCACGGCGGAGGCGAGGACCGAGATCCCGAGGCCGAGGCCCACGTTCTCGATCGGCTGGAGGCTCTTGAGCCGCTCGACGGCCGTCACCGCGATCGCGACGGACGCGGCGAGGATCATGAGGCCCTCGAAGCCGCTCGCGAAGTACTCGGCCTTCGTCTGCCCGAACGCGTAGGTGGAGTCGGCAGGGCGGCTCGCGCGGCGCAGAGCCCAGAACGCGACGAGCGCCGCGAGAAGGTTCACGCCCGACTCGGCCGCGTCCGAGAGGAGGCCGACGGAGCCCGTGAGCTTCCAGGCGTAGACCTTCAAGGCGATCGTCACGACGGCGGCGGCGATCGACAGGAGGGCCCAGCTCGACGCGGAGCGGTCGCTCATGCGCGCGGGAGACTGCGTCGGAAGGCGCGGCGCGTCAAGCGAAGCGCGGTCCTGCGACCGGGTCTCGCGCGCGCCCCTGCTACGCTTCCTGCGTGCGCGCGCTCGTCTGCGATGGTCCCGGGACTCCGGTCCTCAAGGATGTGGCGGTGCCCGAGCCCGGCCCGGGCGAGGTTCTCGTGCGCGTCGCCGCGGCGCTCACGTGCGGGACCGACCTCAAGATCGCGCAGCGCGGCCACCCGAAGATCCCGTTCCCGCTGACGCTGGGCCACGAGTGGGCGGGCGTCGTCGAGAAGGCGGGCGCGGGTGCCGCGTGGACATCCGGAACGCGCGTCACGTCGGCCGTCTCGGCGCCGTGCGGCGACTGCGAGGCCTGCCGCAAGGGCCGCGAGAATCTCTGCGCGACCGCGTTCGACCGCCCGCTCTTCGGCGCGTTCGCGGACTTCCTCCTCGTGCCCGAGCGCCTCGCGAAGAACGGTCTCCGGAGGATTCCGGACGGCATGGCCGACGAGACGGCCGCCCTCCTCGATCCGCTGGCGAGCGTCGTGCGCGGGCTCGCGCGCGCGCAGAGCGCGCGCGGCGGGGACGCGCGGGGGGACGTTCTCATCGCCGGCACCGGCCCGATCGCGGCGCTGCTGTTTTTTCTTTTTGAGGGGGAAAGAGGAAGAGAGAACGGGAAGCGCGGGACGCCGAGTCGTCATCGCAGGAAGGCGGGCGGAGAGACTCGCTTTCTTTGAAAGGAATATGGCAGAGGTCGCTCACATCGGGCCCTCGTCGCGCGCGGGCGGCGCCGGCGCTCCGCCTCCCGTATTCACCTTCAAAGAAATCTTCTCTTCTCTCTCTTCCTCTTCCTCAAACTCTTTTCCTCTCGTCATCGACACGACGGGCGATCCCGGCGTCATCGAGGCGCTGCCGGCGCTCGCGGCCGACGGCGGGACGGTGCTTCTCTTCGCCGGGCTGCCGGCGGGTGCGCGCGTCGCGATCGACGCCCACGCGGTTCACTACCGGGAGGTCTCGATCGTCGGCTCGTTCCACTACACGCCTCGCGAGGTGGACGAGGCGCTCGACCTGCTCTCCGGCGGCGCCATTCCCGCCGCGGAGATCGTCTCGGCCCGCCGCCCGCTTGCCGAGTGGCAGGCGGCGTTCGACCTCGCCCGCGCCGGGACGGCCCTGAAGGTCGCGGTGATCCCGTGAGGACGATGCGCGCGGCGGTCGCGCATTCCGTGGACCGGATCGAAGTCGTCACGCGCGAGGTGCCCGCGATCGGCCCGGGCGAGCTCCTCGTCGCGATGAAGGCGGTCGGGATCTGCGGCAGCGACACGACGGGCTGGTACGTCGCGACGAAGGCTCCGGCCGTCCTCGGCCACGAGCCCGCGGGCGTCGTCGCCGAGGCGGGGGAGGGCGCGGCGTTCCGGCCGGGCGACCGCGTCGTCGTCCACCACCACGCGGCGTGCGGGAAGTGCCGCTGGTGCCTCGTGGGCGAGGACGTCCAGTGCGAGGCGTGGAAGAAGAACCGCCTCGACCCGGGCGGACTCGCGGAATTCGTCCACGTGGATGCGGCCGCGGTGGCGACGGACGTGTTCCGACTGGCGGACAGCATGAGCTTCGAGGACGGCGCGCTCGCCGAGCCGGTGGCCTGCGCGGTGAAGGCCGTGCGGCGCGCGGCCATCCGCCGAGGCGACACCGTCGCCGTCATCGGCCTCGGCGCGAACGGCATCCTCCTCGGCCTCGTTGCGCGGGCCGCGGGCGCGGCGACACTCGTCGGCTGCGATCCGGACCCGCAGAGGCGGGCCCACGCGCTGCGACTTGGGTTTGATGCCGTGGGAGAGCCCGGAGAAGAATTTTCTTTGAAGGTGAAGAGGGGAGATCGCGCGGGCGCCGACGTGGTCTTCGTGCTGCCGACCAGCGAAGACGCGGTCCTTTCAGCTCTCTCGGCGGCGGGCCCGGCGGGCCGAGTCGTGTTCTATTCACCGGTCGCGCCCGGCAAGAGCTGGACGATCGAGCCGCATCTGCCTTACCTGCGCGACCTTTCAATGCTCTTCTCTTATTCCTCCGGAGCGCGGGATCTTCGCGAGGCTTTGTCGCTCATCGAGCGCGGCGTCGTGAAGGCCTCCGATCTCGTGACGCACCGCGTGCCGCTCGAGGACGCCGCCGAGGCGTTCCGGCTCGCGCGCCGGGGCGGCGACGTCCTCAAGGTGATGGTGACGATCTGAAGAAGAAGCGGCTCGACGTCCTCCTCGTCGAGCGCGGCCTCGCCCCGTCGCGCGCGCGCGCCGAGGCCCTCATCCTCGCCGGGCGCGTCGCGGTCGCCGGGAAGGAGAGGGTGAAGCCCGGGACGCCCGTCGACGACGCTGCAGAGGTCTCCGTCGGCGAGCCCGAGCACCCGTGGGTCTCGCGCGGGGGCGTCAAGCTCGCCTCCGGCCTGACTCACTTCGGGATCGATCCCGCGGGGCGCGTCTGCCTGGACGTCGGCGCGTCCACCGGGGGGTTCACGGACGTGCTCCTCGCGCGGGGGGCCGCGCGGGTCTACGCGGTCGACGTCGGATGGGGGCAGCTCCACGCGAAGCTGCGCGGCGACCCGCGCGTGGTCCTCAGGGAAAGGGTAAACGCGCGGCTCCTGTCGCGCACCGAGGTCCCCGAGGAGCCGTCCCTCCTCGTCGGAGATCTCTCCTTCATCTCGCTGACGCTCGTCCTGCCGGCGGCCGTTCCGCTCCTCGCGCCGTCGGCGGACGTCCTCGTCCTCGTCAAGCCGCAGTTCGAGGCGGAACGCGGGGAGGTCGGGCGAGGCGGGATCGTCCGCGACGAGGCCGTCCGGGCCCGCGCGGTCGCCCGCGTCGAGGCTTCGGCCGCGGCGCTGGGCCTCGTGCCCCGCGGCGCCGTGCCGTCGCCGATCACGGGCGCCGACGGCAACGTGGAATACCTCGCCGCGTTCCGGAGGAATCCCGCTACACTTTCGGGGTGACGGTCCGAAAGAGGAGCGCCTCGCGCGTGCGCCGGGTGGGCCTCGTCACCCGGTATACGAGCCAGGACGCGCTCGAGCTCTCCCGCAAGCTGGATCGCCGCCTCACGAAGCGCGGCTACGAGGTCGTGCACGACCTCGAGTCCTCCGCGGCCCGCGAGGTCGATGGCGGCGTGGCGCGGACGGAGATCGCGCGCGCCGTCGACCTCCTCGTGACGCTCGGCGGCGACGGCACCCTTCTCTCGGTCGCCCGCCATCCCGCGCCGAACGTGCCCATCCTCGGGATCGACATCGGGACGCTCGGGTTTCTCACGACCTGCAGCCCCGGTGACTGCGACGAGATTCTCGAGGACGCGCTCGCGGGAACCGCGCGCCTCGAGGAGCGGCGTCTCCTCTCGGTGTCCGTGGCGGAAGGGCGCCGCCCGGCGCGGACGTATCGCGTCGTGAACGACGCCGTCCTCGGCAAGTCCGCGCTCGCGCGCATCGCGGCGATCCGCGTCGACGTGGACGGCCGGACGGTCTCGCGCTACCGGGGCGACGGGCTCATCGTCTCGACGCCGACGGGCTCGACCGCCTACAACCTCTCGGCCGGCGGCCCGATTCTCGAGCCGACGATGCCGGCCCTCGTCCTGTCGCCCATCTGCCCCCACACCTTGTCGCTCCGCCCGCTCGTCCTGCCGGACTCCGTCCGACTCGACCTGCGCGTCGAGGAGGACGCGACGGGAGTCTTCCTGACGCTCGACGGGCAGGAGGGGTTCCCCGTGAGCGCCGCGACGCGCATTTCAATCTCCCGCGCGCGGGAAACCGTCTCGCTCGTTCGGGCCTCGGCGGGCTCCTTCTGGGACGTCCTGGCGGGGAAGCTCTCGTTCGGCGGCGAGCGGGACAACGCGTCGCGCTAGCGAGGGGAGATGGCCCGGCGACCGATCCCGACCCTCCCGCAACTCTCCCTCACGCAGGTTCGTCTCGTCCGGCTCTTCACCCTGCTTCTCCTTTTTTCGGTTCTCGTCCTGTACGCCGTGTTCCGGTCGCACCGCTTCCAGGACGCGATGCGGCGCAAGACGGAGAGGCTCGTCGAGGCTCAGATCGGGCGGAAGGTGTCGATCGGGGGCTTCGACCTCGCGCTCCTCCCGTTCTCGTTCCTCGTGCGCGACGTCTCGATCGCGAACGACCGCCGGTCGCTCGCGGGGCCGCTCTTCTCGGCGGCCGAGATCGAGATCCGGGGAATCCCGGCGATCACGAGCAACCGGATCGAAATCTCGAAGCTGCGGGTGGTCGCGCCGCGCCTCGTCATCGAGGTGTTTCCGGACGGCTCGACGAACGTGGACCCGATCCTCCGGGCGCTGCGCGGGGGCGGCGGCGGGGGCAAGGACATCCAGCTCCACGAGGCCGTCATCCAGCGCGCGTCGCTGCGGTTCCGGGAGTGGAAGGCCGAGATCGACGCCCTGTTGAAAGACGCCGCCGTGACGGCGCGCGCCGGCCGGACACTCTCGGTCACGCACCTCGTCCTCGCCTGCCGCCAGGGGAGCTTTCGTCTCGAGGACAACGAGCCGCTCGAGTTCGCGGTCGGCGCCGAGGTCACGCTCGCGCCGGGCCGCGCCCACCTGACCGGCCTGCGCCTCAAGGGCCCGAAGATCTCCGTCGAGGCCTCGGGCGGCGTCGACGACCTGAAGAAGCCCGTCCTCGCCCTCGTCGCGAAGATCGAGACGACCGGCGAAACGCTCGGGAGCGCATTCGGGTTCGGCCTCCCGCTTGCGGGGCCGGTCCGGCTGAACGGCACGCTCCGCGCCGGCGAACCCGGAGGCTTTCGGATCCGTGCGGCCTTCGACCTGCCGGCCTCGCGGCTCGCCGTCTTCCCGATGTCCGGCGAGGGGACGCTCCGGCTCGACCCGAAAGGCCTTCTCGTGGACGTCTCGCGTGCGAGTTACGCGGGGGGTTCCCTGCAGGCCCTCGTCCAGCTCGAGCGGCTCGACCGGCCGCCGCTGCCCGTGAAGATCGCGTTGCGCGGCAAGGGGATCGACTTCGAGCAGTTCTTCGCGGACATCGGCCTGCCGGGGACCGGAATGATGGCGCGCGCGAGCCTCGAGGCGACGCTCACGTTCGGGCCGGGCGGTGTCGAGCACGCGGACGGCGCGGGCCGGCTGACGCTCGCGGCCGATCCGGGCCGCGCGTCCGCCGTGAAGGGGCGCGTTGCGCTCCCCGTTTCGGGCGGCGGGCCGCTCCGCATCAGGGACGGCCGGATCCTCTTCGACAAGCTGCCTCTCGCGACCGCGGGCGGCGCGAAGGTCCGCCTCGACGGATCGCTGCGGTTCGGCTCGTGGGAGCCGGACCTCACGTTCGACGTGACGGCCGGGGACCTCGCCGAGCTCGAGCGCCTCGCGGCGAACTGGTACCCGGCGATCCAGAAAGAGCCTCTCTCGCCGCCGCTGAAGCTGGGCGGAACCGGCCACCTCTCGGCGCGCCTCACCCGAGCCTTCTCGGACCCGCACGTCGAAGGCCGCCTCGACGCCACGGACTTCGTCCTGCGCGGCGTGCGCTTCGGCGAGACGACCGCGAGTTTCACCGTGGACCACAACGTCGCGACGCTCGCGCCCTTCGCCGCCCGGGACGACGGCGGCACGCTCTCCCTCGAGGGGAAGATCGGGTTCGGCGGCGCGCTGCGCGGACAGTACCGGCTGGACGGCCTCGCCGGAGACTTCCACGACTGGCCGCTCGAGAAAGTCCTCGCGTTCCTCGACTTCGACCTGCCCCTCTCGGGGCGCGCGACGGGCAGGCTCCCGCTCGACGGCGTCACGCCGGCGATTCACGGGCGCATCCCGCTCGTCCTGACGGACGCGTCGATCTGGGGGCAGAAGCTCGACCGCCTCGAGGGCGTGCTCGCGTTCCAGGACGACCGCATCTCCGTCGAGGGCGCGACGGGGCGGCTCGCCGGCGCGACCGCGAGCTTCGGAGGCTTCTACCGGTACGCCGACGGCGCCTACAAGTTCGACCTCGATGCGAAGGACCTGCCCGTTGGCCGCCTCTCCGCGTTCTCGGACGTCCCGGCGGGCGGGCTCCTGACCGGTCACGCTTCCGGCGAAGGCCTGATCGACCAGCCGACGCTCTCCGCGGACCTGCGCGTCGCGGCCCCGGCGTTCGATGGCCAACCGCTCGCCCGCGCGGACCATCCGGTCGAGATTCGCGCCCGTGCCGAACGGGGCGTCTGGAGCCTGAGGGCCGAGGCGGCGGAGGAGGGAGTCCTCGAGATCTTTTCGCCGAAGGACGCCGATACCGGGGGCGTCTGGCGGGCGCGCGCGGAGTTCCCGAGCCTCGCCCCGCTCGCGGGCCTTCTCGGCGTTCCGGCCGACGCGAGGTTCGACGGCCGGCTGAGCGCCGAGGCCGCATTCAAGCCCGGCGCTTCAGCCGCCGACCTCGACGGCGAAGGCGTGATCTCGGCCGCGCAGCTCACGGCGTGGGGACGGACGCTGACGCTCCGCGGCGCGACGCCGCTCAAGGTGTCCGGCGGGCGGGTCTCGTTCGAGCGTCTGGCGCTTGCCGAGGCGGTGCGGCCCGAAGCGGCGTCCGGCGTCCCGACCCTCGTGACACTTTCGGGCAGCGCTCAGTTCGTCGCGCCGCGATCGCTGGACGTCGCCGCGAATGGCTCCGTGGACGCCACTCTTCTGGGGCCGGCGTTTGCGCCGCTGAAGCTCGCGGGCCGCGTCACGCTCGACGCCCGCCTCGGCGGGACCGCTTCTGCGCCGGTCGTCACGGGGCGCGCGGCCCTCGACGGCGTCGACATCGTGAGCCCGGACGGAGGAGTGGCGGTCGAGTCCGTGACCGGCACGCTTCTTTTCAGCGAGGGCAAGGTCACGGTCAGCGACCTCTCGCTCAGGTTCGGCGGCGGGACCGTCGATCTCGGCGGCACGATTCTCCTCGACGGCTGGAAGCCCGCCGGCATGCGGGTCACGGCGCTCGTCTCGCACGTGAAGGCCTCGCCGTTCGACGGCTTCCGCTCGACGTTCTCCGGGAACCTCCTCCTCCTCGGCGACGCGCAGCCGCGCGCCATACGAGGCGAGCTGACGATCGACCGTGCCCTCTACGATCGCGACTTCTCGATCGATCTCGCGGCGCTCCTTCAGCGAAAGCGCGTCGCGACGATCGGCGTGAACCCGACGTTCTTCGACCCCGTGACGCTCGACGTGAGGATCGTCGCGCCGCCCGAGTCGATCGAGGTGCGGACGAACGTCGCGCGCCTGAAGGCTTCCGGCGAGCTCTTCGCGCGGGGCACGTGGGGCCACCCGCTCCTCTTCGGCGAGATCCGCGCGGAGGAGGGGGGGCGGCTCACGCTCCAGGGCCAGCGCTACGACCTCGTCTCGGGCCGCATCCTCTTCTCGAACCCGATCCGGATCGAGCCGTTCTTCGAGATGGAGGCCCGCGGCACGGTCAACAAGTACCAGGTCACGTTCGGCCTCACGGGAACGGCCGCGCGCCTCGCGACGCGCTTCTCGTCGGACCCGCAGCTGTCCGAGGCGCAGATCATCACTCTCATGGCGACGGGCGACGTCCCCTCGACGTCCGTCACGGGGGGGATCGGCGCGACCCCGACGTCGTCGGACGAGTCGGTCTCGAAGGCGGCGCGCGAGCTCCTCGCGAGCCTCGCTTCCGACGCCGTCACGAGCCGCACGAAGGAGTTCTTCCGGCTCGACCGATTCCAGATCGACCCCGCCTTCTCGACCGGCTCGACGTTTGACGCGCCGCGGATCACGGTGGGCAAGTCCCTTGGAAAGGACTTCAACGCGACCGTCTCGTTCGTCCTCTCGAGCAACCAGCAGCAGATCATCACGCTCGACTACCAGCTCTCGCGGACGGCGTTCCTGCAGGCGCGGCTGGACGAGTTCGGCGTGTACTCGCTCGAGCTGCGCTTCCGGCAGCGGCTGCGGTGAGAACGGCCCGCGGCGCGGCCGCGCTCATCGCCTTGGCCCTCTCCGCCGCGCCGGCGACGGGCGCGCCCCCGCCCGAGGGCGGCATGTGGGGCCGTGGCATCGTGTCGCTCTCCTTCCGGGGCGACCAGGCGATCGACGACAGACGCATGGCGGGCCTCACCGACCTCGCGCCCGGAAAACTCCTGACCGAGAGCGCCGTCCGCATCTCGATGCGAAACCTTTTCGCGACACGGCGCTTCTCCGATCTCGCCGTCGAGGCGGCCCCGTCGGGAGAAGGTGTCGCGGTCGTCGTCGTCTTCTCGGCGGCGCCGCGCATCGGCGCGCTCGCCCTCACGAAGGGCGTACCCGCGCGCGGGCGCCTGCTCGACGCCGTCGGTCTCAGGCCCGGAGACCCGTGGGAGAACGACCGCCGGCCCGTCTTCGAGGCGTCGATCCGGCGCGTCCTCAAGGAAGAGGGGTACTTCGAGCCCGCCGTCACGATCTCCGTGGACGCGGGCATGGACGAGACGAGCGTCGACGTGGGTTTCGTCGTCCGGCCCGGGCCGAGAGCCCTCGCCGCCGCGCCGGAGTGGAACGGAAGCCTCGGGGCGCTGCCGTCCTCCGCGCTCACGGCGCGGGCGAAGATGAAGGTCGGAAAGCCTTACAAGAAGACGACCGCGACCGAGGATGCCGAGAGGTTCGAGAACGAGCTTCATCGCAAAGGCTATTCGCGTGCCGAAGTGCGCCTTGGGGACGAGCGCTACGACCCCGCGACCGCGTCCGTCTCGCCGCGTTACACGGTCTTCGTCGGGCCGCTGGTCGTCCTCGAGGTCACGGGTGAGGACGAGTCCGTCGTCCGCAAGCACGCCGAATCGCCGTGGAAGAAGGGCGAGCCGCCGGACGAGGACGCCGTCGAGAGGCTCCGCGCCGCGCTGAAGCGCTCGTACGAAGAGAAGGGGTACGCGAAGGCGTCCGTGAAGGTCTCCTTCGACACGCAGGCCGACAAGGAAGTCGTGCGGTTCGAGATCGAGAAGGGCGCCCGGTGGAGCATCGCGCGCGTGGACGTGACGGGCGCCGTGAGCCTGAAGCCCCGCGAGATCCAGTCGGCCCTCGAGACGCGGCCGCGCGGCATCCTGGAGGCGGGCCGGTACGTGAGCGACGAGGCGGCGCGCGACCGCGACGCGCTGGCGGCGCTCTACCGCGAGGGCGGGTGGCGGGACGCGCGGCTCGCCGCTCCGGCAGTCGCGGACGGAGCCGGCGAGCACACCCTCGACGTGACGTTCGCGGTCGACGAAGGTGTCCGCACCGTCATTGGTTTCACGAAGCTCGAAGGGGTCCGGCTGCTCCCGGAGAAGGAGCTCGCTCCCCGCCTCGCGGTGAAGCCGGGAGTCCCGTACTCCGAGTCGGCCGTGAGTGCGGACGCGGCGCTCCTGCAGTCGCTCTACGTCGACAAGGGATTCGTCGACGCGAAGGTGGAGGCGACGACGCGCTTGACGGCGCCGGAGCCGCCGCGGGGCGAGCGTGCCGACGTCACGTACACCGTGACGGAAGGCAAGCCCGTCCTGTTCGGCAAGACGATCGTGCGCGGAAACAGCCGCACGAAGCCCTTCGTCATCGAGGATCGCCTCGCGAACGCCGAAGGGGAGCCCTTCTCGCTGACCAGGCTCCTCGAGACCCAGCAGGCGCTCGCCCGCCTCGGAGTTTTCGATCGGATCGACGTCACCACTTTCGAGACGGATCCCGAGACGATGTCGAGGAGCGTCCTCGTGACGGTCTCGGAGGCCCGCCCGTGGGGGCTCACGTACGCGGTCGGCGCCGAGCTCAACCCCCAGAGCAATGCGTCCTTCAGCGACCAGCTTTCGCTCCGCCTCTCCCTCGGCGTGACGTACAACAACCTCTTCGGCCGCGCGCTCGAGGTCGGGATCGAGGGCCGGGCCTCGAACAACGACCCGCGCCTCATCTTCACCGCGCGAGACCGCTCGCTCTTCGGCGGGAAGGTCCCGCTCTCGTTCGCCGTCTACAACACGAAGGACACACCGTCCCCTTCGTACGACGTGAAGCGCAAGGGGACGTTTTTGCAGGGCGAGTACCGCCTGTCGAAGTCGTTGCGGACAGGCATGCGCGTCCAGTACGAGCTCGTCGAGCCGTCCTCGGATCCCGGCCTCGGCGCCGACCAGCGCGGAAACCAGGAGAGCCGAATCGCCTCCGTCTCGAGCGGCGTGACCTGGGACAGACGCGACGACCTCGTGAATCCGCGGAACGGCTTCCTCCTCGGGACCGATCTCAAGTACGCGTTTCCGCTCTTCGCCGCCGACGCGCACTTCCTGAAGGTCTTCTCGCAGGCCGGCCTCTATCGGGGCTGGGGCTCGACCCGCGTCGCGTTTTCGCTGCGCGGCGGCGTCATCTGGAACTACGAGCCGTGCCAGGACCCGACGGGCGTGAACTGTGCGCCGAACCTCATCATCCCGGTCCCCGAGCGCTTCTTCGCGGGCGGATCCTCGACGCACCGGGCGTTCACGCGCGACAACCTCGGCATCACCCCGCAGACGCTCAATGAGGACGGTGTCGGAGTGGGCGGCAACGTCGTCCTGATCGCGAACGCCGAGTGGCGCATTCCCGTGACGGGTGGATTCGAGGTCGCGCTCTTCGTGGATGTGGGCAACACGTGGGCCGACCCGAAGAACGTCAGCCTTGGCGAGGTCCGGACGGGCGCCGGGGTCGGCCTCCATTACCTGACACCCGTCGGTCCGCTGCGCCTCGAATACGCCCTCAAACTGGATCGCAAGCCCGGCGAGGACGCGGGTGCGTTCGCGTTCGCCGTTGGGTATCCCTTCTGACACGGGCTTAGAATCGGCAGCACATGCCGCGCTTCACCGTCCTCGAGACGTCCGCCCTGTTCTCGAACCGCGTGAAGTACGACTACCTCTTCGAGCTCGAGATGTGGCTCAAGGGGCTCGAGCGGTTCTTCCAGATCGACTGCCTGCCGCTTTCGGCCTTCGAGCGCTCGCACGCGTCGCTGAAGAACTACGCCGAGGAGGTCGCGGCGGCGCGATCGGGCGTCGCACACATGGGGCTGATCGCGACGCAGCTCATGGGCGAGGGGCAGGAAGACCTCGCGTCGTTCCTCCTCTACCTCGACACGCAGGTCCAGCGGCCGGGCGGGCGCCGGCGGGGCGACGGCACGACGGAGCTGGCGCGCGTCGTCGAGACGCTCGACGATTTCACGAAGATCCTGGACGAGCTCGCGAAGGCGCCCTTCATCCCCCTCCAGACGTACCTCTCGCTCGGGCGGGTCGCGGTCGGGACGCTCCGGCAGGATCCAAACCTCGGCGTCCTGTTCCGGGAGAACCTCCGGCCCGTCCTCGACCGCGAGTCCAAGCAGTCGCTCGCGAAGGTCCTCGGGAGCCTGCCGGACCCGTCGCACCGCGGGGCGCTCGCGACGCTCTTCGTGGCGCTCTTCAAGGGCCTCCGCGTCGCCGAGCGCGTACCCGCGGCAGCGGAGGGGCCCGCCACGCGCAAGCGCGCGCTCCTCCTCTTCAGCCTTCTGAAGTCCGAGAGCGATTCGTTCGTCTCCTACGTCCGGCGGCGACTCCGGCCGCGCTTCGAGGACGGGACGAAGGAAGCCGAGGGCCTCGACCGCCTCGCGTCCGCATTCGAGGCCGAGACCCGGAAGGCGATGGACGTCGAGCTCGTGGGCGTTGCCCTCATGAAAGATCCCGACGCCGTCCTCGCCCGGCTCGGCGACGCCGCCAGCCTCTTCCGGGACCTCTTCCAGCAGAGTGTGATCGGCCTCGCGGAGACGTTCTCGTCGGGCATCGACGCGCGCGCTCTCTTCCCGGAGTACCGGGCGCGCCTCGACCAGAGCCTGCGGCTGCGCGAGGAGCTCGGCCACCTCTCGCGCGCCACGCAGGACTTCCTGAAGACGCCCGACAAGAAGACGCTTCGCGCCCTCGTGACGGAGATCGAGAGCTTCCGCCGGGGCGGGATGCGGTTTCTCATGTTCAAGGACTGGTCTCTCTTCGAGCGGTTCCACGCGGGCTTCTCGCGCGAGCGCGTCCCGCGCGCGTTCGTCCCGGCCGCGAACCAGTTCGACGGCTTCCTGAGGACGCTCCTGAAGGAAGTGGGCAAGCGTGCGGTCCTCGCGGACCACCCGTTCAAGGGCCCGAGGCCCGACGCGGGGTCCGGCGGAGCCTCCCGGTACAATTGACCGGAGGGGCGCGTCCTGCGCCCCGTGAGAGCCGAAAGGAAAACCCCGTGGGATTCGTCTCCGTCGTCGACGCCGTCGCGGCCTACAAGAAGGGCCAGTTCGTCATCATCGTGGACGACGAGGATCGCGAAAACGAGGGCGACCTCTGCCTCGCCGCCGAGCACGTCACGCCCGCCGCGATCAACTTCATGGCGAAAGAAGGCCGGGGCCTCGTCTGCGTCTCCCTGACCGAGGAGCGTTGCGACGAGCTCGACCTTCACCCGATGGTCGAGCAGAACACTTCGAACTACGGCACGGCCTTCACCGTTTCGGTCGAGGCCCGCGGCAAGACGACGACCGGGATTTCGGCGGCGGACCGCGCCGCGACCGTCCTGACCCTCGTCGACCCGAAGTCGAAGCCGCACGACCTCCTGCGGCCCGGGCACACGTTCCCGCTGCGCGCCAAGAAAGGCGGCGTCCTCAAGCGGGCGGGGCAGACCGAGGCGTCCGTGGACCTCGCGCGGATCGCGGGGCTCGCGCCCGCGGCCGTCATCTGCGAGATCATGAACGAGGACGGGACGATGGCCCGCGTGCCGGACCTCCTGCTCGTCTCGGAGAAGCACGGCATCCCGATCGTTTCGGTCGCGGACATCATCCGGTACCGGATGCGGACGGAGCGCCTCGTCCATCGCATCGCGGCCCCCGTCCTGCCCACGCCCCACGGGGAGTTCCGCGCGGTCGCGTTCCGCTCCGAGCTCACGAACGAGGAGCACGTCGCCCTCGTGATGGGGACCTGGACCGAGGACGAGCCCGTCCTCGTGCGCGTGCACTCCGCCTGTCTCACCGGCGACGTCTTCGGCTCCGGCCGCTGCGACTGCGGCGCTCAGCTCCAGCGCGCGATGGCCCAGATCGCGAAGGAGGGCAAGGGCGTCCTCCTCTACCTCCTCCAGGAGGGCCGCGGGATCGGGCTCTTCAACAAGCTGCGCGCGTACGAGCTGCAGGAGCAGGGTCTCGACACGGTCGCCGCGAACGAGAAGCTCGGCTTCGCGCCGGACGTCCGCGACTACGGGATCGGCTCGCAGATCCTGCGCGACCTCGGCGTCAGGAAGATGCGCCTCATGACGAACAACCCGGCCAAGTACGTCGCGATCGACGGCTACGGCCTGGAGATCGTCGAGCGCGTGCCGCTCGAGATCCCGCCGACGGACGGGACCCGGGACTACCTCGCCACGAAGAAGGCGAAGATGGGGCACCTCCTCAAGCTCGTTTGAGCGAAGAGAGAGAAGACCGGGGATTCGGATTCGGATTTCCTAGAAGGTAATAGGGCGCGGGCCCGCGGCCGTCAGCTGCGATAGAGCGCCGCCAGGTGCTCGGGCGCTTCACCCCTCTTCACCCTTCTAAGAATCTCCCAGTTCCTTCTTACGGTCTTCCAAACGCCCTTCTCGAGATAGCGCCGCGGCGACGTTTGCACTCTCTCTCTCAGGATCTCGACTCTCGTCTTGCCTTCGGCTGCGACGAGCCTGCGCGAGAAGTCCCAGTCCTCGAGGAACGGCCACGGTGCGTGGCCGCCGAGGCGCTCGTAGACGTCGCGCCGGACGAACGGAGCCTGGTCGCCGTAGGGCACCTTCGTGACGCGCGTGCGGAGGTTCGCCCACGCCGCGACCCATGCCATCCGCGGATCGCCGCCCGAGAAACCGAGACGGAATGCGCCGCCGGCGGCGCCGCGCCCGCGCGCGGCGCGTACGGCGGATTCCCACCCCACGGGCAGGATCGTGTCCGCGTGGAGAAAGAGAAGGATCGAAGATTCCTCTGAAGGTAAGAGGGCTGTCGCCTCGCGCAGGCGCTGGCCCCGCGGCACCGGTGACAGGTGAAGGCGGGCGCCTGCCTTCGCGAAGGCCTCACGCACATTCGAAGAAATCCCCTCATGCGCCGCGGCGATGAGCAGCGGCGGTGGCGTGTGGCTCTGGTCCCCTCTTACCCTTTCAAAGAAAATCCCGGGTGGGGGAGCCTCGGCGGCGCCTACCGGAACGATGACTGCAATCGAAAGGGGGCCCAGAAGTCTCGTCTCCGATAGCATGATGGCACGGTGGCTTACGGTTTCGTCCTCGTCGGCGGGCGGTCGGCGCGCATGGGGCGCGACAAGACGCTGCTGCCGTACCACGGCCTGCCGATGGCACTGCACCAGGCCGCGAAGCTCGCCCGGGTGTGCCGGCGCGTCGCGCTCGTCGGCAAGCACCCGGAGCTCTTCGCCGGCTCGCCGTACCCGTTCATCGAAGACGGCGCGGCGCCCACCGCCGCGATCTTCGGCGTCGCCGCGGCGCTCGCGGCGTCGCCCGACGACACGAACCTGATCCTCGCGGCCGACATCCCCCGGATCGGCGAGGCTTTTCTCGCGGCCCTGCTCGAGGTGGCGGATGCGATCCCTGCCGATGCCGTGGTGCCCGTGTCCGGCGGCGTCGCGCAGCCGCTCTGCGCGGTCTGGCGGCGTTCCGCCCATCCGCCGCTCCTCGCGCGGCTGGCGGCGGGCGATTACGCGCTCGTCGGCATCCTCCAGCAGATTCGCACCGTCCTGATCCCCGAAGCCGCGACCGCCGCGCTCCCAGGGGGCCACCCCGACAACTTCCTGAACGTGAACACGCCGGAGGACTACGAGCATGCCGAAAAAGACGCGGGCGCCGAGGCTGAGCCACCTCGACGCTGAGGGGCGCGCCCGCATGGTGGACGTCTCGGGGAAGAGCGAGACCGTTCGTTCGGCGTGCGCCGTGGCCGTCGTCACGCTGGGGCGCGCGGGCTGGGCCGCGCTGGACGCCGCCGAGAACCGCAAGGGGGACGCGCTCGCGGTCGCACGCCTCGCGGGGATCCAGGCGGCGAAGCGGACGGCGGAGTGGATTCCCCTCTGCCACCCGCTGGTCTTCGACTCGGTCGACGTCGCCGTCGAACGGCTGGCCGCGAGGAGGGCCATCGCCCTGACGGCCACGGTGCGCGGGACAGGGAAGACGGGCTACGAGATGGAGGCGCTCGTCGCGGCGTCCGCAGCGGCCCTCGCGCTCTACGACATGTGCAAGGCCGCGGACAAGGGGATCGTGATCGGGCCGGTCGCGCTTCTCGAGAAGACCGGCGGCAAGAGCGGGACGTGGCGCCGCGGCGTCAGCGTCCCGGCAGCTTCCGCGCGAGCGCGCGCGCGACGAACCGCAGGCGGTCGGCCCAGGGCAGGCGGAGGAAGTTCGTCTTCACGACGCCGCGTGTGAAGAACGTCTTGACCGAGTAGTCGATCGCGACGTCCACGAGGACGGGGCGGCCGGCGTCCGCGATCTCCTTCGCGTTCGAGACGACGGAGCGGATCTCGCCGTCCGTCGAGAGCGCGAGCGCCTCGGCTCCGAGAGCGCGCGCGAGCGCGAGGAGATCGTGGTCGGCGAGCGTGCTCGAGGACTTTCGGCCGAGCGCCGTCGCCTGGAACTGCGCGATCTGCGCGAGCTCGCGGTCCCTCAGGACGAAGACGGCCACGCCGAGGCCGTTCTGGGCGGCGGTCAGCAGCTCGAGACCGGTCATGAGGAACGCGCCGTCGCCCGCGAGCGCGACTACCGGAGCTCGGGGCACGCCAGCTTCGCGCCGACGGCGGCGGGGACCGCGTAGCCCATGCACGAGAAGTCGACGGGCGAGAGGAGGCGGCCGGGCTTCTCGAGACGCAGGCCCTCGACGGCGAGGAACGTGCCGTTGCCGCTGTCGGACGTGAAAACGGTCTCGGGACCGAACGTCGCCTGCAAGGCCCGCAGGAGAAGGTGCGGCGACACGCGCCCGTCGGAGGGCTTCGCGAGCTCCGCGTCCACCTCGGCGCGGCCGCTCCGGATGCGGTCTCTCAGGACGGCGTCCGGCTCGCGGCGGTCGAGTCGAGGGAGAAACGCGGAAACGAACGCGGCGGCGTCCGCGGCGATGGCGAGGTCCGTGGGCACGTTCCGGCCCGGTACGGCCGGGTCGACGTCCACGTGGACGAGGGGACGCGGCGGGGTCATTCCGTAGCTGCCCGTCGCGACCTCGCCGAAGCGGCAGCCGATCGCGAGCGTGGCGTCGCACGAGGCGGCGACGTCTCGTGCGAACGCCGGTGCCGCGTCGCCGAAGCCGGGCCAGAGGGAGAGCGGGTGCGACTCGGGGAACACGCCCTTGCCCTGGAACGTCGTCGAGACGGGCGCCTCAAGGCGCTCGGCCAGGGAGACGAGGTCCGCCTTCGCGGCGCCGAGCCCGACGTAGAGGAGGGGGCGCTTTGCGGCTCGCAGGAGCGCCGCCGCACGCTCGACGCTCTCCGCGGGCGGCGCCGTGGATGGTTCGGCGGCGGGGGCGACGATCTCCGTGTCGTGGCGGAAGAGGTACTGGTCGGCGGGCACCTCGACGAAGACGGGGCCGGGCGTCCCGGAGCGCGCGATCCCGCACGCGCGGCGGACGACTTCGTAGAGGTCCGCGCCGCGGGAGGGCAGCATCTGGGCCTTGGTGACGGGGCGCGCGAGCGCGAGCTGGTCGACGTCGTGCAGCTGGTAGGCCTTGCCGGTGTCGCGCCGGATTCCGCAGCCGAGGACGAGCATCGGGACGCAGTCGAGGAAGGCCTCGGCGATGCCGGACATCGCGTGCGTCAGGCCCGCGCCGGGCACGACGTTCACGCAGGCCATGACGCCGGACGCGCGCCACGCGGCGTCCGCCATGAAGGACGCGCTCTGCTCGTCCGTGACGAGGACGGAGCGGATGGTGTCCGACGACGCGAGCGCGTCCCACAGCTCGATGTTGTGCGTGCCGGGGATCCCGAACGCGAGCACGACACCCTCGTCCTCGAGCGCCTTCACCACGAGCTCGGCGCCGGTCCTCTTCATCGCGCCCGTCCGGGGGCGCCGAGGAGCGAGCCCGCGTCTTCGCGGATGCGCTCGGCGGCGCGGTCGGCGAGGGCCATGACCGTGAGGTACGGGTTGATCTCCAGCGAATCGGGGAAGAGGCTCGAGTCCGCGACGAAGAGCCCCGGCCGGCCATGCACGCGTCCCCAAGAGTCCGTCACGGAGTCGGCGGGCGACGAGCCCATTCCGCAACCGCCCATCAGGTGCGCCGCGGAGACGGAGATGCGGCCCGTGCGGAAGTGCCGCTCGTCGACGCGCGCGTCGATCGCCCCGGCCTCCGCGCGCTCGAGGAGCGGCGGATCGGCCGAAGGGGCGTGGACGCGAACGGCGCCCGCCGCGAAGAAGATGCGCGCGGCGGTGCGCGTCGCCCGGACGAGGGACGCGACGGTCTCCTTCGTGAAGGAGTAATGGACGATTGCCTTGCCGTCCGAGTCGACGGAGATGCGGTTTTCGGGGACGGCCTTGTCGCACGCGAGGACGAGGATCATCTGAAGGCGCGGGAAGGCGCGCATGAGCGTCGCGTGCGGGACGCCGAACCCCGTGAGGTTCTTCGCCGTGATGAACGGGAAGTACATGCACGTTTCGAGGACGTAGCCCTCGTCCACGGCGCGGTCGAGGTAGAAGCTCTTCGGGTGCCCGACGTCGTTCGTGATCGGGCGCTCGTGCTCGGCGACGAGGATGTGCGCCGGGTGGCACGTGAAGCCCGCGCCGAGGCGGGGGAGGGACGGTCCGAGGCCCGAGCGCAGGAGGAGCGCCGTCGACCCGATAGAGCCGCCCGCTGCGACGATCGCCTTCGCGCTCACAGTGTATCGCCGGGCGCCCACTCCGAAGGCGCGCCCTTCTCGCCGGGAGCCGGCGCCGAGACGTGGAGCAGGACACGGCCGTCTTCCACGCGCAGCGCCTCGGCGCGCGTGACGGCCTCGACGCCCGCGGCCAGCGCCGCCGGAAGCTGCACGCGGTGCGTGCCCTGCTTGGCGCCGTTCGGGCAGCCGAGGTTGCAGAGGCTGGACCCCTGGCAGCCGCGCAGGTTCAGCGGGAACTGCTCGGCGTGGTATCCCGCCTTCTTGCAGCCCTCGACGAACAGCCGGTTGTTGTCGTTGAGAAGCTCGGGCTCGAGGAGGTGGACGCCGTTCTCGGCCATGAACCTTCGGGACCGCGCCTCCACGTCCGCGTGTGCGAGGCCGGGCACGCGCCAGCCTTCGATCACGCGCTTCGGAGCGATCAGGGACGTGCCCGTGTAGACGACCGTCGAGCCGCCCCAGACGCGCCCGAACGCGAGCGTCATCGCACCGTCCGCCGTCAGGAAGCCGCCGCCGTCTTCGTAGAGGGCGTCGGCCATGTCGTCTTCCTTCCCGGTGAACTCGGACTCGGCGAGGCGCGCGCCCTGCTCGACGACGAGGACGCGGTAGCCCGCGCGCGCGAGCGGCGCGAGGCCCTCGGCCACGGTGCCTCCGCTGGCGCCGGAGCCGATCACGACGACGTCGTACGCCTTTGTCGTCATGCGCGGCGCGCCTCCCATCCGCGCGCGTCCGCCCGGTAGCCGATCGCGGCCGCCGCCTCGGGCCGCGCGTAATAGCCGAGGAAGACGAGCGTCCGGAGTCCCCAGAACCCGCGCCGGAGAAGGAGGACGGGCGCACGCTCGAGGCCGGAAAGGAACCGGGTGCGTTCCTCCGGCGAAAGAGCCGTGAACGGCCGGCCCCAACGGAGGCGCGGCAGGTGCTCGATCGCGCGGACGAACGTGACGAGCTGGCGCTGAATGCCCGCCGGCTTTTTCGCGAGCGTTTTCTCGACTAGCGCTTCGAGCGCGCTCCAGCCGTCCTCGTCGAGCGCCGAGGCCTCCGGCACGACCGTGACGGCGATGGCGCGGAACGTGTTCCGAACGGGAGCGAGAAGCACGGCGGAAGACTAACCCGGCCCGCGGGGATATGGCACCGGACCGGTCCTGATTGGGCTAGACTTCCCCGTCTGATGGACAGGACCCTCGTCGACGGGCACGGCCGGCGCGTCACTTACGTCCGCATCTCGATCACGGACCGGTGCAACCTGCGCTGCGTCTACTGCATGCCCGAGGACCAGAAGTTCCGTCCCCTCCCGCACCTCCTCACGCGCGAGGAGATCCGCCGGTCCGCCCGCCTCCTGCACGATTTCGGCGTGGAGAAGATCCGGATCACCGGCGGCGAGCCCACGACGCGGCCCGACCTCGTGGACATCGTGCGCGACCTTGGTGAGATCGGCTTTCCGGGCGGCATCGCGCTCTCGACGAACGGCGTCCTCTTCCCGCGCATGGCGCACGACCTCCTCGCGGCGGGGCTCACGAAGGTGAACGTCTCGCTCGACGCGGCCGAGGCCGAGCACTTCCGGAAGATGGCCCGCCGGGACCACTACGCGCCGGTCCGCGAGTCGATCGAGCTCGCGCTCGCGCTACCGTTCCACTCCGTGAAGGTGAACGCCGTCGTCATCCGCGGGTTCAACGACGACCAGATCCTTCCGCTCGCGGCCCTCACGAAGGACAAGAAGCTCGGCGTGCGCTACATCGAGTTCATGCCGTTCGGCGACAACACCTGGAACGAGAGCGACTGGATCGGCTGGCGCGAGGTGTGGGACCGGCTCGCCGCCGCGGGTTTCGTCCTGACGCCCATCGAGAAGACGCTCGTCGCGGGTCCCGCGGACGAATATTCCGTGACGTCTCCCGCCGGGAGCCACACAGGCTCGATCGGGTTCATCACACCGGTCTCCGACCGTTTCTGCGACACCTGCAACCGCATGCGCCTCACGCAGGACGGATTCCTGAAGGGCTGTCTCTTCGGCCACGCGGACGTCGACATCCTGAAGCCGATGCGCGCGGGCGCGAACGACGAGGAGATCGCGGCGCTGATCCAGCGCGCCGCGACCGTCAAGGAAGAGCGGCATCCGATGTTCGTGGGAATGGACAAGGCGATGCTTCCGCTCCACGCGCGGAACATGAGCGAGATCGGCGGCTGAGGCGCCCGTGCGCGTCGCCGTTCTGACGATCTCCGACCGCTCGTACCACGGCGAGCGCGCCGACAAGACGGGCCCCGCGGTCGCCGAGGCGGTTCGCCGCCTCCTGCCCGGAGCCTCCATCGTCGAGCAGACGATTCTTCCCGACGAGAAGGACGACATCGAGTGGAACCTCAAGCGGATCGCGGACACGGCGTCCGCGGACCTCGTCCTCACCGCAGGCGGCACCGGCCTGTCGCCCCGTGACGTGACGCCGCAGGCGACGCAGGCGATCGCCGGCTACGAGGTTCCCGGCATCGGCGAGTTGATGCGAGCCGCCACGCGCGCGGCGCTTCCGGTCGCAATCCTCTCGCGGCAGGTAGCCGCCGTGCGGGAGCGGACGCTCGTCGTGAACCTGCCGGGCTCGCCGCGTGGCGCCGTCGAGTGCCTCGAAGCGGTCGCGGACGTATTGCCGCACGCGGTCACGACTCTGCGCAACGAGGCGGGCGACACGCACCCGGTGCGCGTCGAGCGGGCCTGATCTGTTGACGAGTGCTTTTTCGGTAGGCACGTTTTCCGTTCAAAGTATCCGGTCCGAACCGCCGTTTTTTGGCGCTCGGTCTGGCCTCCTTCTCTAAAGCGTTCACTGGTCGGAGATTCGGCCTTGGCGTGACGCTTGCTATCATTCCTCCGGTAATTCTGTGAACTCCATGAGGGGGCAGCGTTGAATTTCCGCCGAGGCGTCGCGAAGTCCTTGATCGGGCTGCTGCTTCTGTCAGCGGGCCCGGAAGTTATCGCTCAGGACGCTCAGGCCGAGATCACGAACTGGACCGCCCCGCCCTTCTGGAGTCCCGGCGCGGGAAGCCCGGCGGACACGACGGCCACGGGGGGACGCAACGCGCTCGGCCGGCAATCGCTGGCGGGCGGCGCAACGCCGCTCCCGTTCGTCGCTCTCGCCCCCTGCCGGCTCGTCGACACGCGCGGCAACGCGCCGCTGACGGGCGGGTTCCTGCCCGCGGCCACGATCCGCAGCTACACGCTGGTCGGTGTCTGCAACGTGCCCCCGGGAGCCGCGGCGATTTCGCTGAACGCCACGGCCGTCAACACGGTCGGGCCCGGCTTCCTGACACTCTGGCCTGAAGGCGGACCGTTTCCGTCCGTTTCCACGCTGAACTTCCTCGCCGGCGACACTGTCGCCAACGCCGCCGTCGTGCCGCTGAGCGTCACGGGGGGAATCTCGCTTGCGTTCGGTATGGCGGGTGGCGACGTCGTTCTGGACACGAACGGCTACTACGCACCCATTTCGGTCGTGAACAGCCTCAACACGCTCACCGGTGACGTCACCCTGGCTCCAGGCGCAAACATCAGCATCACGCCGTCTGGGAACACGTTGACGATCGCGGCGACGGGCGGGGGCGGGGCGACAGGGCCGACGGGGCCGACAGGCGCAACCGGCGCAACGGGTCCCACTGGTCCGACGGGTGCAACCGGAGCAACCGGTGTGACTGGCCCGACGGGTCCTACCGGGCCCACTGGCTCGACAGGATCGACTGGCGCTACCGGTCCGACTGGTTCAACAGGTGCGACCGGCCCGACTGGTTCCACGGGCGTCACGGGTTCGACTGGCGTCACTGGCTCAACTGGCGCAACGGGTCCGATTGGCCCGACTGGTTCGACTGGTGTTACTGGCTCAACTGGTGCGACGGGCCCGACAGGACCCACCGGCGCGACGGGCGTCACGGGTTCGACTGGCGCAAGCGGCGCGACCGGCTCGACCGGCGGCACGGGTTCCACTGGTGCGAGGGGAGCAACTGGGCCGACCGGCTCGACTGGTGTCACTGGCGCAAGCGGAGCAACCGGACCCACGGGTTCGACGGGCGCGACTGGTTCAACTGGCGCGACGGGCCTGACTGGGCTGACCGGTTCGACAGGTGCGACCGGCTCGACTGGCGCAACGGGTCCGATTGGCCCGACTGGCTCGACCGGCGTCACTGGCGCAAGCGGAGCAACTGGCCCGACTGGCTCGACCGGCGTCACGGGTTCGACTGGCCCGACGGGTCCGACCGGCTCGACCGGCGTCACTGGCGCAAGCGGAGCAACTGGGCCGACCGGTTCGACAGGCGTCACGGGTTCAACTGGCGCGACGGGCCCGACGGGTCCGACAGGTTCAACGGGCGTCATTGGCGCAAGCGGAGCGACCGGACCCACGGGTTCGACGGGCCCGACGGGTCCAACCGGCTCGACTGGCGTCACTGGCGCAAGCGGAGCAACTGGACCGACGGGTTCGACTGGCGTCACGGGTTCGACTGGTGCAACGGGACCGACGGGCCCGACAGGTTCAACGGGTGTTGCTGGCGCAAGCGGCGCGACCGGGCCGACCGGTTCGACGGGCGCTACTGGCGCAAGCGGAGCAACCGGGCCGACCGGTTCGACGGGCGTCACTGGCGCAAGCGGCGTGACCGGACCGACCGGCTCGACGGGCGTCACGGGTTCGACTGGTGCAACGGGACCGACGGGCCCGACAGGTTCAACGGGTGTTGCTGGCGCAAGCGGCGCGACCGGGCCGATCGGTTCGACGGGCGCTACTGGCGCAAGCGGGCCGACCGGTTCGACCGGCGTCACGGGTTCGACCGGCGCAACAGGTCCGATTGGCCCGACTGGTTCGACCGGTGTTACTGGCTCAACTGGCGCAACCGGACCTACCGGCTCGACTGGCGCAACGGGTCCGATTGGCCCGACTGGCTCGACCGGCGTCACTGGCGCAAGCGGAGCAACTGGCCCGACTGGCTCGACCGGCGTCACGGGTTCGACTGGCCCGACGGGGCCGACCGGCTCGACCGGCGTCACTGGCGCAAGCGGAGCAACTGGGCCGACCGGTTCGACAGGCGTCACGGGTTCGACTGGCGCAACGGGCCCGACGGGTCCGACAGGTTCAACGGGCGTCATTGGCGCAAGCGGGAGCGACCGGACCCACGGGTTCGACGGGCCCGACGGGTCCAACCGGCTCGACTGGCGTCACTGGCGCAAGCGGAGCAACTGGACCGACGGGTTCGACCGGCGTCACGGGTTCGACTGGTGCAACGGGACCGACGGGCCCGACAGGTTCAACAGGTGTTGCTGGGGGCGACCGGGCCGACCGGTTCGACGGGCGCTACTGGCGCAAGCGGAGCAACCGGGCCGACCGGTTCGACGGGCGTCACGGGTTCGACTGGCGCGACGGGACCGACAGGGCTGACTGGCTCGACTGGCGCAACGGGTCCGATTGGCCCGACTGGCTCGACCGGCGTCACTGGCGCAAGCGGAGCAACCGGGCCGACAGGTTCGACGGGCGTCACTGGCGCAAGCGGCGTGACCGGACCGACCGGCTCGACGGGCGTCACGGGTTCGACTGGTGCAACGGGACCGACGGGCCCGACTGGTTCAACGGTGTTGCTGGCGCGCGCGCGACCGGGCCGATCGGTTCGACGGGCGCTACTGGCGCAAGCGGGCCGACCGGTTCGACCGGCGTCACCGGGTTCGACCGGCGCAACAGGTCCGATTGGCCCGACTGGTTCCCACCGGTGTTACTGGCTCAACTGGCGCAACCGGACCTACCGGCTCGACAGGCGTCACTGGCTCAGCTGGTGCGACCGGCTCGACTGGCGCAACGGGTCCGATTGGCCCGACCGGTTCGACCGGCATCACGGGTTCAACTGGTGCGACTGGACCGACGGGTTCGACTGGCGTCATTGGCGCAAGCGGAGCAACCGGGCCGACCGGTTCGACGGGCGTCACAGGTTCAACTGGCGCGACGGGACCGACGGGCCCGACCGGTTCAACGGGTGTTACTGGCGCAAGCGGCGCGACCGGGCCGATCGGTTCGACGGGCGTCACTGGCGCAAGCGGGCCGACCGGTTCGACCGGTTCGACCGGCGTCACGGGTTCGACCGGCGCAACAGGTCCGATTGGCCCGACTGGTTCGACCGGTGTTACTGGCTCAACTGGCGCAACCGGACCTACCGGCTCGACAGGCGTCACTGGCTCAACTGGTGCGACCGGCTCGACTGGCGCAACGGGTCCGATTGGCCCGACCGGTTCGACCGGCATCACGGGTTCAACTGGTGCGACTGGACCGACGGGTTCGACTGGCGTCATTGGCGCAAGCGGAGCAACCGGGCCGACCGGTTCGACGGGCGTCACAGGTTCAACTGGCGCGACGGGACCGACGGGCCCGACAGGTTCAACGGGTGTTGCTGGCGCAAGCGGAGCAACCGGGCCGACCGGTTCGACCGGACCCACGGGTTCGACGGGCGCGACTGGTTCCACTGGTGCGACGGGACCGACGGGCCCGATAGGTTCGACTGGCGTCACGGGCGCAAGCGGAGCAACCGGACCCACGGGTTCGACGGGCGTCACAGGTTCGACTGGCGCGACGGGCCCGACTGGGCTGACCGGTTCGACAGGCGTCACTGGCTCAACTGGTGCGACCGGCTCGACTGGCGCAAGCGGCGCGACCGGACCGACCGGCTCGACTGGCGTCACGGGCGCAAGCGGAGCAACCGGGCCGACCGGTTCGACCGGACCCACGGGTTCGACGGGCGCGACTGGTTCAACTGGTGCGACGGGCCCGACAGGACCCACCGGCGCGACGGGCGTCACGGGTTCGACTGGCGCAAGCGGCGCGACCGGCGTCACGGGTTCCACTGGTGCGACGGGACCGACGGGCCCGATAGGTTCGACTGGCGTCACTGGCGCAAGCGGCGCGACCGGACCGACCGGCTCGACTGGCGTCACGGGCGCAAGCGGAGCAACCGGGCCGACCGGCTCGACTGGCGTCACTGGCGCAAGCGGAGCAACTGGGCCGACCGGTTCGACAGGTTCGACGGGCGTTACTGGCGCAAGCGGAGCAACCGGGCCGACCGGTTCGACGGGCGTCACTGGCGCAAGCGGCGTGACCGGACCGACCGGCTCGACGGGCGTCACGGGTTCGACTGGTGCAACGGGACCGAC
>JADJVE010000015.1 GCA_016716715.1 Acidobacteriota bacterium
GGTTGTAGTGCGCGTCCAGGAAGTCGGCGTCAGAGGTGAGCGCACGCTCGTACGCCTGCGCGGCCTCGCGCAGCTTCCCGCGGTCCTCCAGCGCTACGCCGAGGTTGAACGCCGCGGCGGCGTGTTTCGGGTTCGCGGTGAGCGCGATGCGGTAATGGACCTCGGCCGCGCCCGTCTTGCCGTCCTCGTGGAGGAGCCGCCCGAGGTTCACGTGCGCATCGGCGTGATGGGGCTCGAGCTCGACGGCGCGGCGGTACGCGTCGCGCGCGTCCTTCGGGGACGCGGCCTCCACGTCGCAGCCGAGGCGGTACCAGTCGGACGCCGTCAGCTTCTCGCCCTCGCGGCGCGCCTCGGCGGCCGCCTTGCGCGCGTGGGGCGCCGCGGCCGTCGCGACCTCGGCGACCGCGAAATCGAAGAGAGCCTGCCCGGACTCGGGGTTCCACACGGATGCGCCGTCGCGCGCGACGACGCGCTTGCCGTCTGCCGTAATCCTCACGCCCGTGATCGGGCGGCCGTCGGGCAGCTGTGCGCGCAGGCGTTTGAGGGACCGTCGCACGGTGGCGGCGGGGACGTTCGCACCGGCGAGGCCCTTGGCCGTGCGCAGGAGGACGAGGTCCTGGAACGAGAGTCGCAGGTCGCGGCTCCCGGCATCCAGCCCAAGCCACGCGGCCCAGGCGGTTACTCGGGCCAGAGGCACCCCGAGCATCGTCGCGGCGTCGCGCGCCGAATAGCCCCCGGGCATGTCAGCCCTTGGCGGCCTTCTTCCCGTTTCCGACCGCGCGCAGCTTCGTCCGCGTCTCGCCGCGGGTGGCGTCGGCGCGCGTGGCGGGCTTGCGCTCGGGCTTCTCCGCGACGTCGGCGGCCCGGGCCGCGCCCTTGCGGCCGGTGCGCGCCGCGAGGCTCGCCTTCAACGCCTCCATGAGGTCGATGACGTGCGTCTTCGGCGCGGGCGCCTCGGTCTCGGAGATCTCCTGGCCGGCGATCTTCTTCTGGATGAGCCCTTCGACGCGCTCCTTGACCTCGTCCTTGTAGTTCTCGGGGTGGAACTCGTCGGTTGCGATCTGGTCCGTCAGCATGATCGCGAGCTTCAGCTCGGCCTCGTTGACGTCGCCGGCGGGCACCTCGACGTCCTTGAAGGAGCGGATCTCGTCTGCGTAGCTGAGCTGCTGCATCATGAGCCCGCCCTCGTGGCCGGTCACCGGCCGCACGACGACGAGGTACTGCTTGCCGCGTGCCGCGTATTTCGCGAGGCCGCAGCGGCCCGTCTGCGTCATGGCCCGCGACAGGAGGCGGTAGGCCTTGTCGCCACCCTTGCCGGGGGAGAGGTAATAGCCCTTGTCGAAGTAGACCGGGTCGATCTTCGCGAGCGGCACGAACTCGGTGATCTCCATGACCTGGTTCGCCTGCTCGTCGAGGGCCTTGAGCTCGGCGGGCGTGAAGACGACGTACTGGCCCTTCTCGAACTCGTAGCCCTTCACGATCTTGTCGCGTTCCACGACCTCGCCGTCCTTCGTGCAGACGAGCTGCTGCTTGACGCGCGCGTGGTCGGACTCGTGGAGCATGTTGAAGGAGATCGCGGCCTTGGACTCGCTCGCCGAGTGCAGGTTCACTGGAATCGAGACGAGCCCGAAGGAGATCGTGGCGGAACCGGTCGGTTTGAGTGCCATAAGACCCGCAATTCTACGCCTCAAGGCGCGACCGGGTCTCAGCGGGCGGCCAGAAGCGTCAGGCCGGAACGACGACGACCGGGACGGGGCTCCCTGCGAGGACCTTGCCCGTCGTTCCCCCGAGGAGTCCGGAAACGCCGCCGCGGCCCGTGCGGCCCATGACGACGAGGTCGAAGCCCCGGGCGGCCCTGACGATCTCGCGGCTGGCCCGGCCCGACGCGAGGCGCGCCTCGGCGGCGCCCGAGCGCGCCGCGAGCGCCTCGAGCTTCTCCGTGTAGTGGCGCCTGAGCGCGGCGGAAAGCGCGCGCGACGTGCCCTTGAGGAGGTCCTCGCGCCCCTCCGCGATCGCGGCGGCGACGTCGGAGACGGGCCGGACGTGCAGGAGCGTCACGGACGCCACCATCGCGTCCGCGAGCCGGCCGGCCTCGCGCACGGCCTTGAGGGACGCGGGGGAGAAGTCGACGGGGACGAGGAGGGTGGAGGCGGGCGAGCGCATGCCGCGATCCTAGATCAATCCCGCGGAGCCGTGAGGAGCTTGCCCGCCTCGACGGCCACGAGGGCGACAAGCGCCATTCCCAGAACCCGCAGCCAGTCCGGCGCGGAGAGGGGCTCGGTCAGGAGCACGGAGGCGAGCGGCGGCCAGTGCAGCGCGAGCAACTGGAGCCCAAGGCCGCCGGCGAGAGCGAGCCAGAAGGGCGGTGTCAGGCTCCTGCCCATTCGCCAGAACGGGTTCGTCTCCGAGAGACCTGGAAAGGCCCCGGCGAGAAGCGTCAGCGCGAGCGTCGCCATGACGAGCGTCTGACCGCGCGGGCCGTCGCCGCGCCCGCCGCCCGCCGTGTAACTCCACAGGACCACGGCCGCGACGACGGCGCTCCGGAGGGCGATCCGGCCGGTCGCGCCCCACGTCAGGAGCGGCTCCTTCGGGTCGCGCGGAGGGCGGCTCATCACGTCGGTCTCGCCTGGCACGAGGACGAGCGCGACGGCCGGGAAGATGTGGACGACGAGGTTCAGCCAGAGGAGCTGGAGGGGGCTCATCGGGAGAGGCAGGTTCGTGACGACCGCGACGAGCATGACGCCGATCGTCGACAGGCTGCAGAGCAGAAGGAAATGAACGGCGCGCCGGATGTTCGCGTAGATCTGGCGGCCCTCGGCCACCGCGGTCGGAATCGTCGCGTAGTCGCCGCTCGTGACGACGAGGTCGGAGGCCGCGCGTGCGACGTCGGCCGAGCCGAGCCCGATCGCGATTCCGATGTTCGCCGCCTTCAGCGCGGGCGCGTCGTTGATGCCGTCCCCCGTCATCGCAACGATCCGGCCGGCCTCGCGCAGCGCGTGGACGATCGTGAGCTTGTCCTCGGGCGTGACGCGTGCGAAGACGGCGGTCTTCCGGAGGTCCTCCCAGCGGTGCTCCCGCAGATACAGGGCGAGCTCCGCCGAGTCGAGGCAGAGGTCGTCGGGTCCGGCGATCGCGAGCGTCTTCGCGACGGCCATCGCCGTGCCCTTCTGGTCGCCGGTCACCATGACGGTGCGGATGCCGGCGCTGCGCAGCTCCTCGATCGCGCCGCGGACGTTTGCCCGCGGCGGGTCGATGAGCCCCACGAGCCCCACCCACGTGAGCCCTTCTTCGGCGGCCTCGGCGGCGTGGTCGGGGCCCAGGAGCCGGTGCGCGAAGGCGAGGACGCGGTGACCGGACTCGCCGAGAGCGTGAGCAGAGGCGAGCAGGCGCTCGCGGCCCGGCGCGTCCAGCGGCGCCTCGGCGCCGCCGGCGAGAACGCTCGTGGCGCGCGCGACGAGGCTTTCGGGCGAGCCCTTGACGAACGACCACAGCCGGCCTTCGACGTCGCGCGCGACGACCGACATGCGCTTGCGTTCGGACGAGAATGCGATCGCGCTCACGCGCTGGAAACGTTCGGCGTCGACCTTGCCCTTGCCCGCGAGCGCGAGGAGCGCGCCTTCCGTGGACGAGCCGTGGACGTGCCAGCCCTCGTGGGCTTCGAGCGTCGCGTCGTTGCACACCGCGGCGATCTCGAGCAGGCGCGCCAGATCGTCCCCCGGAGGTGCGGGCCTGCCGCCGTCGAGGAACTGGCCGGCCGGGTCGTAGCGCTCGCCCGTGACGTCGAGGCTGCGCCCGGGGAGGACGACGCGCGTCACGCGCATGACGTTCTCCGTGAGGGTGCCGGTCTTGTCCGTGCAGATCACCGACGTGCAGCCCAGCGTCTCGACCGAGGAGAGCCGTCTCACGAGGCTGTCCGCCTTCGCCATCCGCCGCACACCTGCGGCCAGCGCGATCGTCGTGACCGCGGGGAGGCCCTCGGGGATGGCCGCGATCGCGAGGATGACGCCCGTCTCGAGCATGAGCCAGAAGGGGCGGTCGCGCAGGAGGCCAAGGACCGTCACGAGGGCCGAGAGCCCGATCGCGAGGAGCGCGAGCCGCCGGCCGAGCTGCTCGGCCTGCTTCTCGAGCGGAGTCTCCTCGCGGCCCTGGCCGGCCACGAGCTTGCCGATGCGCCCGAGCTCCGTGCCGCCGCCGATCCCGGTGACCACCATGCGGCCCGAGCCGCCGACGACCGTCGTCCCGGCCCACGCCATTGAAGTCCGCTCGGGGAGCGGCGCGGCGGCTTCCACCGGGTCCGGCGACTTCGCGACGGGAACGCTTTCTCCGGTGAGCGCGGACTCGTCGGCCTGCAGGTCGTGCGCGACGGCGATTCGTCCGTCGGCGGCGACGATCTGGCCGCCCATGAGGACGAGGAGATCGCCGGGCCGGAGGTCCTCGGCTGGAACTTCGCGCTCGAGGCCTCCGCGCACCACGCGCGCCGTCGGAGCGGAGAGCGTCCGGAGAGCGTCGAGAGCGCGCTCGGCGCGGAAGTCCGTGATGAATCCGAAGACGACCGAGAAGACGACGGAGGCCCCGATGGCAAGCGCATCACCCACGTGGCCGAGCGCGAGCATCACGGCGGTCGCTGCGATCAGGACGAGGATGACCCCGCCCTTGAGCTGGTTCCAGAAGATGCGCCAGGGGCCGCGTGCATCGGTGTCGGGGGAGTCGTCGGCCGGCCGATCGGGTAATGCCGCGGGCGACAGGCCGTCCTCGAGATCCGTCCCGAGTGCGGCGGCGACGTCGTCCACGCTTCGCGCGTGCCAGTCGAGCGTCGACAGGTCGGACGAGTCGGGAGCGGGAACGGTGACGGGCATCGGAGTACGCCGAAGGGAACGGCGCGAGTTCGAGGGTACTCCGAGGCCGAAGCCTCAGCCGGATGAGACATTTGCATCATGGATGCAGTCTCAAGAAAGGTGGAGCATAATGGCCGTGGATGAGACTTAGTCTCAACCGGAAAGCGCATTCGATGCCCGCTTCGGCCGCCTTCACCGCCGTCTCGACCCTGGCCGATCTCGTGCCGGGGCAGAGCGGCGTTCTGACCCTTCTCGACCTGCCCGACGGCGACGCCCAGCGCCTCATGGAGCTCGGCTTCCTGCCCGGCAGCGTGATCGTGGCCGCCCGGAGCGCGCCCGGCGGGGACCCGCGCGTGTACCGCGTCGAGGGGACCGAGTTCGCGCTGCGCAGGGACACGGCCCGGCACATCCACGTGGAAGCCTCTTCCATCGGCCGCGCGGCTGAGGAAGGCCGGTGAGCGCCGCTCCCCATTGCGACGGCTGCCCGGTCGCGGTCCTGCCGGTTCACGGACATCCCCACCCGCGGCTCGTCGGCCTCGTCGGGCCCCCGAACTCGGGCAAGTCGACGCTGTTCAACCGGCTCACGGGCCTGAGGCAGAAGGTCGCGAACTATCCGGGCGTCACGGTCGAGGAGCGGCGCGGCCGAGCGCGCCTGGACGGCGACACCGAGGTCGTGCTGATCGACCTTCCCGGCGTCTACAGCCTGACGCCGCGCTCGGAGGACGAGCGCGTCACGCGCGACGTCCTCGCGGGGGAGATGGCGGGGCAGCAGAAGCCCGACGCGATCCTCCTGATCCTCGACTCGACGAACCTCAAACGCCATCTCGTCCTCGCGGCGCCGGTGCTCGCGCTCGGCCTTCCGACGCTGGTCGTCCTGAACATGGCCGACGAGCTCGAGGCGCGCGGCGGCTCCGTGGACCCCGCGGCGCTCGCCGAGCAGCTGGGCGCGCCCGTCGCGCTCGTGAGCGCGGCCAAGGGCGAGGGCATCCAGACGGTCTACGACTTCCTGAACGGCGCCGTCGGCGTGCCGCGCGCGATGGACCTGCCCACGCTTGCCGACATCCCGAAGTGCCGGCAGTGGGCCGTCCGCGTGGGCGACCAGGCCGGCTACGCAGCCCCCGCGCCGCCGCTCTGGACGCGCCGGCTCGACGCCGTGTTCCTGCACCCCGTCGCGGGTCCGCTGATCTTCCTCGCCGTCGTCGTCGGGGTGTTCCAGACGATCTTCTCGGCCGCGCGCCCGCTCATGGACCTCGTGGATGCCGCCGTGCGCGCCTCCGGCGCGTGGATCGGCGGGGTCCTCCCCGAGTCGCCGTTCCGGAGCCTTCTCGTCGAGGGCGTCTGGGGAGGCGTGGGGTCGGTCCTCGTTTTCCTCCCGCAGATCCTGCTGCTCTTCCTCTTCATCGGCCTCCTCGAGGACTCGGGCTACCTCGCGCGCGCGGCGCTCATCGCGGACCGCACGATGCGCAAGGCCGGCTTGCAGGGGAAGTCGTTCCTGCCGCTCCTGTCGGCCTACGCCTGCGCGGTCCCGGCCGTCCTCGCATCGCGGACCATCGAGAACAAGCGCGACCGCATCGCGACGATTCTCATCGCGCCGTTCATGACGTGCTCGGCGCGCCTGCCCGTCTACACGCTCATCATCGCGGCCTTCATCCCCGAGCGGCCGCTTCTCGGGCCGTTTCTCGGGACGCGCGCCGCGGCGATGCTCGGACTCTACGTCCTCGGGTTCCTCGCCGCCTTCGGGACGGCCCGGCTCCTGAAGTCGTCGGTCCTGAAGAGCGACGGCTCGCCGTTCCTCCTCGAGATGCCGCCCTATCGCCGGCCCACGCTCCGGCAGATCGCCCTCCGGATGTACGACCGGGCGAAGATCTTCCTGCGCCGCGCGGGCACCGTGATCCTCGGCGTCGCGATCGTCCTCTGGGTCCTGGCGCACCTGCCGCTCTCGGCCGGGCAGATGCCCGAGATCGGCAACAGCGTGGCGGGCACGCTCGGCCGCGCGCTCGAGCCCCTCGTGCGGCCTCTCGGATTCGACTGGCGGATCGCGATCGGCCTCGTGACGTCGCTCGCGGCGCGCGAGGTCATCGTCGGGACGCTCGGCACGCTTTACGGAATGGACGCCGGAGCGGGCACGGCGGGCCTCCAGTCTGCGCTGCGCCACGACCTGACGCCGGGCGGCGCGGTCGCGCTGCTCGTCTTCTTCGCGTTCGCGATGCAGTGCCTGTCGACGGTGGCCGTCGTGCGGCGCGAGACGGGCGGCTGGAAGTGGCCGGCGGTCCAGTTCGCGTACATGACGCTGCTCGCCTACTCCGGCGCGTTCGTCGCGAACCGGGTGGTCACGGCGCTGCTCGGCTGAGACGGCGTCGCAGAAACGGGTTATTCTCCGCCCGGGTGAACCGGAAGAAGTTCTTCGACGCCGCGGCCCGCTGGGACGTCGAGACGGTTTCGGCCGGCCTCCGCGAGGACCGGGGTCTCGCGCGTGTCGTCGACGAACGCGGCCGCACCGCGCTCCATCGCTGCGCACGCACGAACGGCGAGAAGGACGGGCTGGACGTCGGGAATTCTCTTCGCGTGGCGAGAGCGCTTCTGAAAGCGGGCTCGAATCCGAACGCCGTGCACGACATTCCCGAAGAGGGCGGGAGCTTCAAGGCGACGCCGCTCTGGTACGCGGTCGCCTGGGGCCGCAATCCGGATCTGGTCAGTCTGCTGCTGGGCTCCGGCGCGGCGCCCCGGGGATGCCTGTGGGCGTGCGTGGGGGCGAACGACGTCGATCTGGCGAAGACACTCGTGAAGGCGGGGGCGCCGCTGGACGAGGTCTTCGGGGGCGAGACTCCGCTCGACTACGCGAAGCGCCTCGGGAAGTCCGCGTTCTTCAGACTTCTCGGCGCACGCTGACGTTCGGCGGGGTCACGCCGCAGCCGAGCCTTTGTGGGCCTTCGCCGCGTCGGCGGCCTCGGCCTGACTCGCGGCGCACATCGTCTCGCAGAACATCCCGAGCTCTTCCAGGACGGCGCAGGCCTCGGTCGAACAGACGGGGCAGCGCGTGCATGTGTGGTGACCCTCGGGGTTCAGGCTCGAGCCGGACTCCGGGAGGGTCGGGCTCGGCTTTTGGGCTGGGCTCATGGGCACCTCCCTCGCTGAACCTGAATATACGTCGAATTACGCGCTGCGTCAACTCGCTGCGTTAGGAAATCCGACCCCGTTCGAGGGCCCGGTCGGCCTGCCGGCCGAGGATCCGCACCCCTTCGGGCATCGCGGCGAAGCGCGGGTCCTTCGTGTGTCCCTCGGCGAACCGGCGGTAGATCTGCTGGGCGATGACCGCGATCTTGAAGAGTCCGAAGACGTAAGCGAAGAGGACGTCGGCGTCGGGACGCCCCGCCCGCCCGGCCCAGCGCGCGGCGACCTCGGCGCGCGGGAGATTCCCCGGGATGAGGGTCGCCCCGAACGGCAGCGCCCGAACTTCGGGCGCGTCGTCGGGGTCGATCCAGTAGCCCAGCGTGGTTCCGAGGTCGAGAAGCGGATCTCCGAGCGTCGCCATTTCCCAGTCGAGCACGGCGACGATCCGCGTCGGGTCCCCGGCGTCGAGGACGAGGTTGTCGTACTTGAAGTCGTTGTGGACGAGCGCGGGGCGCGCAGCGGCTGGAGCGCGCCCGGCGAGCCACGCGGCGGCCGCGTCGAGCGCGGGGACGTCCTCGGTCTTCGCGCGGACCCAGCGCCCGGTCCAGCCGGCGACCTGCCGGACGGAGTAGCCCTCGGGCTTTCCGAGTGCCGCGAGAGGTCCCGACGAGACGTCGAGCGAGTTCAGCGCGGCAAGGGAGTCGACGAACGCCTCCGAGAGCGCGCGCATCCGCGGCGGCGAGAGGTCGAGCCCCGGAGGCGGAGTCGAGCCGCGGAGGATCACGCCGGGAATTCTTTCCATGAGGAAGAAAGGCGTGCCGAGAACGGCGGCGTCCCCGCAATAAGCGAGGGCTTTCGGAGCCTTCGAATAGAGGGGAGCGAGGGCGGACAGGACGTGGAACTCGCGGCGCATGTCGTGGGCGGTCTTCACGGAGGCCCCGTGCGGCCCGCGGCGCAGGACCATCTCGCGCCCGCCGAACGAGACGAGGAATGTCAGGTTCGAGTGGCCGGCGGGAAACTGGGACACTGAGATTTCCGATGCGCCGCCGCTGCCCGGAAACGCGCCTGCGATGAAGTCCGCGAGGGCACCTTCATCGAAGCGGTCTTCTCCTCGGACCTCGCCCGCCGCGTCGAGGACGCTCATCCGCGAGGGGGCAGCCCGAACCGCCGGAGCGTGTGTCGCCCGACGAAGGAGAGGTGGACCTCGTCCGGGCCGTCGTAGATGCGCGCGGCGCGCTCGTGCGCGTACCAGAACGCGAGAGGCGTGTCGTCCGTCATCCCGAGGCCGCCGAGCGTCTGCAGGGCGCGGTCGAGGACGCGCTGGAGGGCGCGCGCCGCCGTGAATTTGACGAGGGAAATCTCCTCGCGCGCCGCTTTCGCGCCGTCCCTCTCGAGGAGCCAGGCGGCGTGGAGGACGACGAGTCGTGCGGCGTGGATGTCGGCGCGGCTCTCCGCCACGGCGGCCTCGACGAGCTGCCGCGTCCCGAGCGGCGTCCCCGGCGCGATCTCGCGCGTGGCGGCGTGGCGGCACATGATCTCGAGGGCGCGCTCGCAGACTCCGATCCAGCGCATCGCGTGGTGGATGCGCCCCGGGCCGAGCCGCTCCTGCGCGAGCGCGAAGCCGTCGCCTTCGCCTCCGAGGAGGTTCCCGAGCGGCACGTGCGCGCCTTCGTAGCCGACTTCCGCGTGGCTCGCCCAGCTCCCGCCGCGGTGGCCCATGACCGAGATGTTCCGGAGGATCGAGAAGCCCGGCGTGTCCGTCGGAACGAGGATCAAGCTCGCGCGCCGGTGGGGCGCCGCGTCGGGATCCGTGACGGCCATGCAGACGGCGAACGCGGCGCCTTCGGCGGACGACGCGAACCACTTGTGGCCGCGGATCACCCAGTCGCCCCCATCCCGCTTCGCGGTCGTGCCCATCCAGACGGGGTTCGAGCCCGCGAACTCCGGTTCCGTCATCGTGAAGCAGCTCCGGATCTCGCCGGCGACGAGAGGGCGCAGCCAGCGTTCCTTCTGGGCGTCCGTGCCGTGCCCGAGAAGGAGCTCCATGTTCCCGACGTCCGGCGCCTGCACGTTGAAGGCGTAGTGCCCCAGCGGCGAACGGCCCAGCTCCTCGCTCATGTGCGCGAACTCGACGAGCGAGAGGCCGGCGCCGCCCCAGGCCACGGGAAGGTGCGCCGCGAAGAGGCCCGTGCCGCGCGCCCGGCGGCGGACGGCTTCGAGCGCGGGTGCCACGGAATGCCAGCCCTCGTTCAGGAACTTCGGCTCGAGCGGAACGACTTCCTTCTCGACGAAGTCGCGCACGAGTTGACGGAGGTTTTTCACGTTTTCGGGCTCGGAAAAGTCCACGGATCCTCCGGTCGGCGGCGTGTTTCGTTGTATTCTGACTCCGGCCGACTTCCAGGCCGGAAAGGCCTCATGTCGGTACTTCCGCAGATCATTCAGGGCGGCATGGGCGCCGGCGTCTCGAACTGGTCGCTTGCGAACGCCGTTTCGCGTCTCGGCCAGCTCGGCGTCGTCTCGGGCACGGCGCTCGACGTGATTCTCGCGCGGCGTCTGCAGGACGGCGACGCGGGCGGACACATGCGCCGCGCGATGGCCGCCTTTCCGTTTCCCGGGATGGCGGGCCGCGTCCTCGCGAAGTACTTCGTCGAGGGCGGGCGGCCCGAGGGCGCGCCTTACCGGGCGATCCCGATGTACGCCCGCACCGGGTCGGCGCGCGAGCTCGTGGAGCTGTGCATCGTCGCGAACTTCGTCGAGGTCTTCCTCGCGCGCGAGGGCCACGACGGGCCGGTCGGGATCAACTACCTCGAGAAGATCCAGCTGCCCGTGCTGCCCTCGATTTACGGCGCGATGCTGGCGGGCGTCGCGGCCGTCCTGATGGGCGCCGGGATTCCGATCCGCGTCCCGGGCATCCTCGACCATTTCGTCCTGCACGAGGCGGCCGAGTATCCGCTCGCCATCACGGGCTCCGTCGAGGGGGACGACACCCTCATGCGCTTCGATCCTTCCGACTGGATCGAGGGCGTGCCCCCGGCACTGAACCGGCCGCTCTTCCTTCCGATCATCGCGTCGAACACGCTCGCCCTGACGCTTCACCGCAAGGCGAACGGCAGGGTCGACGGCTTCATCATCGAAGGTCCGACGGCGGGCGGCCACAACGCGCCGCCGCGCGGAAAGCCGGCGCTCTCGGCGTCGGGCGAGCCCGTGTACGGCGAGCGCGACGTCGTGGACCTCGCGAAGATGCGCGAGCTGGGGCTGCCGTTCTGGCTGGCGGGCGGGCGCGGCACGGCCGAGGGCCTGCGGGACGCGCTCGCGAGCGGAGCTGCGGGCGTCCAGGTCGGAACCGCGTTCGCGTACTGCGACGAGTCGGGCCTCGACACCGCGACGAAGGCGCGCGTTCTCGCCCTCGCGCGGACGGGCGGCGCCCACGTCTTCACGGATCCCGTCGCGTCGCCGACGGGCTTCCCGTTCAAGGTCGTCCAGCTCGAGGGCACGATGTCGTCCGAGGCCGAGTACCTGGCGCGCACGCGGATCTGCGACCTCGGGTACCTGCGCGAGCCGTACCGCAAGGCCGACGGCGCGACGGGCTACCGCTGCGCGTCCGAGCCCGTGGCGCTGTACGTCGCCAAGGGCGGCGGGGAAGAGAACGCGCAGGGCCGCAAGTGCCTGTGCAACGCGCTCATGGCCGACATCGGCCTCCCGCAGACGCGCGGCGGCCTCGCCGAGAAGACGCTCGTGACGTCGGGCGACGACGTCGCCGACGTGGCCCGCTTTCTCCGGCCCGGCGCGACGTCCTACAGCGCGGCGGACGTCGTGGCGCGGCTGCTCGAGACGACCTCGTAGCCGTTCACGCCTTCGCGCGCCGGTATGGGGCCGGCCACTCGATCTCCGCGCCGAGTTCCTTCGCCGCGTGAAGGGGCCAGTAGGGGTCGCGCAGGAACGCCCGCGCCATGACGATCGCGTCGGCCTTGCCGTCCGCGAGGATTTCCTCGGCCTGTTTCGGCTCCGTGATCATTCCGACGGCTCCCGTGGGGATCCCCGCCTCGCGCCGGATCGCCTCTGCGAACGGGACCTGGTAGCCGGGCCCGACAGCCACTTTCGCGTGCGGAACGAGGCCGCCGCTCGAGCAGTCGACGAGGTCGACACCCAGCTCCCTCAGGCACCGCGCGAATACGATCGACTCGTCGAGGTCCCAGCCGCCGTCGGCCCAGTCCGTCGCCGAGATGCGGACGAAGACGGGGCGGTCAGCGGGAAAGGCGGCCCGCACGGCGCCGACGACGCGCAACGGAAAGCGCATGCGGTTTTCGAGTGGGCCGCCGAATCCGTCCGTTCGCCGGTTGGAGAGCGGGGACAGGAACTCGTGCAGGAGGTAGCCGTGCGCGGCGTGGACCTCCACGGCGCCGAAACCCGCGTCCACGGCGCGGCGCGCGGCAGCGGCGAACTCGTCCGTCACGCGGTCCATGTCGGCGGGCGCCATCTCGCACGGCGCCGGATACCCGGCGTCGAACGGAATCGCGCTCGGGGCGAGCGTCGTCCACGCGCCGTCGCCGGCCGCGAGCGCACCCCCGCCCTTCCAGGGCAGGTGCGTCGACGCCTTGCGTCCCGCGTGTGCGAGCTGGATCGCGGGCACGGCGCCCCGAGCCGAGACGAAAGCGGCGATGCGGCGGAAGGCGTCCACCTGCGCGCCGTTCCAGAGCCCCGTGTCTCCCGGCGAGATGCGGCCCTCGGGCGAGACGCCCGTCGCCTCGGCGATCACGAGCGCGGCGCCGCCCACCGCGCGGCTGCCGAGGTGCACGAGGTGCCAGTCGTTCGGCACGCCGTCCCCGGCTGAATACATGCACATGGGCGAGACGAAGATCCGGTTCCGGAACGTGACGTCGCGCAGGCGGAGGGGCTCGAAGAGGAGGGCCATCCGGTTCAGCCTCCCGCCGACGCCGGAGCGTCGACGGTCACGCCGGCGTGCCGCCGCCGCTCGATCCAGCCTTTCAGCCGGTCCATGTACACGTAGAACACCGGCGTGACGTAGAGCGTGATCAGCTGGGAGAAGAGAAGGCCGCCGACGACGGCGAGGCCGAGCGGCCGGCGGGATTCGGCGCCCGCGCCGAACCCCAGCGCGATCGGGAGCGTGCCCATGAGCGCCGCCATCGTCGTCATCATGATCGGCCTGAACCGGACGACGCAGGCCTCGTAGATCGCCTCCTGGGCGCCCTTGCCCGCACGCCGCGCCTCGACGGCGAAGTCGACCATCATGATTCCGTTCTTCTTCACGAGGCCGACGAGCAGGATCACGCCTACGAAGGCGTAGATCGACAGCTCCGTCTTGAAGATGAGGAGCGTCAGGAGTGCGCCGAAGCCGGCGAACGGGAGCGCGGAGAGGATCGTGATCGGATGGAAGAAGTCCTCGTAGAGGATGCCGAGGACCATGTAGATCACGAGGATCGCGACGAGAAGGAGGAGCCCAAGCCCCTTCTGCGAGGATTCGAACGCCTGCGCGGTGCCCTGGAAGCTCGTTTGGACGGACGCGGGCAGCGTCGCGCGAGCGATCTTGTTGATCTCGGCGACGGCGTCGCCGAGCGAGACGCCCGGCGCGAGGTTGAACGAGAGCGTGACGGCGGGCAGCTGGCCCGCGTGGTTCACGGCGAGCGGGCCGACCGTCCGCTCGAGGTGGGTGATCGCCGAGAGCGGGACGAGTTCGCCCTTCTTGGAGCGCACGTAGAGGAGCTGGAACGCGGAGGGGTCGCGCTGGAACTCCGGGAGGAGCTCCATGATGACCTGGTACTGGTTGTTCGGCGCGTAGATCGTGGAGATCTGCCGCGAGCCGTAGGCGGTGTAGAGCGCGTTCTCGAGCGACTCGGGCGTCACGCCGAGGGCGGCGGCGCGGTCCCGGTCGATCGTGAGGTACGCGGTCGGGTTCTTGAGCTGGAGGTCGCTGTTGAGGTCCTGGAGCCCGCGGAACGCCCGGAGCTTTTCCTCCAGCGCCGGCGCGGCGGCGTAAAGGACCTTCGTGTCGGGGGCCTGCAGCGTGAACTGGTACTGAGCCCGCGTGAGCGTGCCCCCGAGGCGGATCGGCGGGAGCACCTGCGGGTAGACGCGGATGCCCGGGACCTGCGCGAGCTTGACCCGCAGCCGCTGGACGATCGGCTCCACGGGCCCGCGCTCCGCGCGCGGCTTGAGCCGGATGAACATCATCCCCTGATTCCCGCCGCGCGTGTCGTTGCCGCGGTTTCCGCAGCTCGACATGAAGCCGGCGATCGCGGGGTCCTCGGCCACGACGGCGGCCACGGCCTTCTGGTGCGCCGCCATGGACTCGAACGAGATGCCCTGCGCGGCCTCCGTGGGCGCGAAGATCTGCGAGATGTCGTCGGACGGGAGGAAGCCCTTCGGGATCCGCGCGAAGAGCCACACGGTCGCGAGGAGGATGGCGGCCGAAAAGACCATCGTCGCGCGCTGGTGGGCGAGGGCCCAGCGCAGACCCCGCTCGTAGAACGCGAGCGAGGAGTCGAACACGCGCTCGGATGCCTGGTACAGCCGGCCGTGCCGCTCCTCCTTCGAGTGGGCGCGCAGGTATCGCGCGCAGAGCATGGGCGTGAGCGTCAGCGAGACGAAGCCCGAGACGAGGATCGCGACGGCAATCGTCACCGCGAACTCGCGGAAAAGGCGCCCGATGATTCCGCCCATGAAGAGGAGCGGGATGAAGACGGCCGCGAGCGAGATGGTCATGGAGAGGATGGTGAAGCCGATCTCCTTCGTGCCGTTGAGGGCGGCTTCGAACGGCGGCTCTCCCATCTCGAGATGGCGGACGATGTTCTCGAGGACGACGATCGCGTCGTCCACGACGAAGCCCACCGACAGCGTCAGGGCCATCAGTGAGAGGTTGTCCATGCTGTAGTCGAGGACGTACATCGCCGCGAACGTGCCGGCGATCGAGAGGGGGAGCGCGAGCGACGGGATGACCGTCGCCGAGAGGTTCCGGAGGAACAGGAAGATCACGAGGACGACGAGCGCGAGCGTGAGCAGGAGCGTGAACTTCACGTCCGCGACGGACTCGCGGATGGACTGCGACCGGTCGAAGAGGATGTTCAGCTTCGCCGAGCCCGGCAGCGCCGACTCGAACTGCGGAAGGAGCTTCCTGATCTCCGTGACGACCTCGACCGTGTTCTGGCCGGGCTGCTTCTGGACCGCGAGGACGATCCCGCGGGGCGAGCCGGTGCTGTCGATGTACCACGCGGCCGTCTTGTCGTTTTCGGTGCCGTCGAGCGCGCGGCCGATGTCCTTCACGCGCACGGGCGAGCCGTTGCGGTAGGCGACGATGAGGGGCCCGTACTGCGCCGCCTCCGTGAGCTGACCCGTGGCCTGGACGGTGTAGGCCGTGTTCGGGCCCCAGAGCGTCCCGGTGGGGATGTTCACGTTCGCCGAAGCCACCGAGGCCGAGACCTCGTCGATGCCGATCCCGCGGTACGCGAGCGCGCGGGGGTCGAGCTGGACGCGGACCGCGTACTTCTGCGCGCCGTAGATCTGCACTTGCGCCACGCCGGCGACGGTCGAGATGCGCTGGGCCATCATCGTCTCGGCGTACTCGTTCAGGACCGGGAGCGGGAGCGTCGGCGTCGTGAGGGCGAGGAAGAGGACCGGCTGGTCGGCGGGGTTCACCTTCTGGTACGTGGGCGGCGTCGGCATTCCCGGCGGCAGCTGACGCGAGGCGGCGCCGATCGCGGCCTGGACGTCCTGTGCGGCCGCGTCGAGGCTGCGGCTGAGGCTGAACTGGAGGGTGATCTGCGTGACGCCGAGGATGCTCGCGGACGTCATGTTGTCGAGGCCGGCGATCGTCGTGAACTGCTTCTCGAGCGGCGTCGCGACGGCGGCCGCCATCGTCTCCGGGCTCGCGCCCGGAAGGGCGGCCGTCACCTGGATCGTCGGGAAGTCGACGTTCGGAAGGTCCGATACCGGGAGCAGGCGGTAGCCGACGATCCCGAAGAACAGGATCCCGAGCATCACGAGCGTCGTCGCGACGGGCCGGCGGATGAACAGTTCCGAGATGTTCAAAGTGCGCCTCAGCCCGCCTTCTTGATCGTGACTTTCGCGCCGGGCGCGAGGCGCAGCTGGCCGTCCGTGACGACGCGCTCTCCGGGGGCGAGGCCTTTCTCGATGACGGACCACTGCTTGAAGACGCGCCGCACCGTCACGGGCCGCGCCTCGACCGTGTCGTCGGCCTTGATGACCCAGACGAGCGAACCCGCCTGGCCCGGCTGCACCGCGGTGTTCGGCGCGACCGTCGCTCCGGAGTCCGTCGCGAGGACGAGCGACACGTTCGTGAACTGGCCGGGCCAGAGCGCGCGCTCGCGGTTCGGGAACGTGGCCCTGAGGTTGATCGTGCCCGTCGTCGCGTCCACGGTGTTGTCGATGAACGTGAGGTCGCCTTCGGAGGCGACGGCCCCGGGGCTGTTCGGGAGCGCGGAGACCTTGAGCGTGCCCGAGGCGGCCCGCTTCTTGACGTCCGCGAGCGCCGCCTCCGGCACCGCGAACGTCACGTAGATGGGCTCGACCTGGTTGATGACGACGAGCGCGCGGTCGTCGTTTGCCTTGACGAGGTTGCCGGGGTGGACGAGAAGCCCGCCCGTCCGGCCCGAGATCGGAGCCGCGATCGTGCAGTACGCGACGTTCAGGCGCGCCGTCTCGAGCGCCGCCTCGTCGCCCTTGACCGTCGCGCGGAGCGCGTCGGCGTTCGCGGTCGCCTGCGAGAACTGCTCCTTCGTGACGTAGTCCTTCTTGACGAGTTCGGCGTAGCGCTTGAGGTTTTCGTCCGCCTCGCGGGCCCGCGCGCGGTCGCGCTCGAGATTCGCTTCGGCCTCGGCGAGCGCGGCCTGGTAGGGACGGCGGTCGAGCTCGAAGAGGAGTTCGCCCGACTTCACGTCCTGGCCCTCCCGGAACGCCACCTTCGTGACCTCGCCGCCGACGCGCGTCCGCACCGCCACGTTCGAGTAGGGGTCCACGTGCCCGACGGCCGTCACCTCGAGCGGGACGTCCATGCTCTCGACGGCCGCGGCCGTCACGGGGACGGCCGGCGGTCCGGACGCCTTGCGCTCGGCGCGCGTGCAGCCGCCGAGCGCGGCGGCGAGGAGGAGGGCGGAGACGATCCGTCTCATTCGGACTCCTTCCTTGCGGGAACGGGGATGAGCGCGGTGTCGGCGCTTCCCGTGTCGTGTGCGAGCTGGGCCACGGCGAGGAGGAACCCGGCGCGGCTTCTCACGTCCTGAGCGAGGGCGTTGGCGAGGGCGCTCTCGGCGGTGAGGAGGTCGAGGATCGAACCGACGCCTTCGCGGTAGCGCCCGCGCGCAACCTCCGCGGACTCCTTTGCGCTCGCGAGGAGGTCCTTCGAGGCGCGCACCTGCTGCGCGGCCGTCTGGACCCCGAAGTAGCTGTTCCATACCTGGAAGATCACCTGCTGCGCGTACGTCTCGGCGCCGGCGTCCGCAGCGCGCGCGGCCGCCTCGGCGCTCCGCGTGTCGTACACGGTCTTGAATCCGGTGAAGAGCGGGACGCGCAGGAAAAAGCCGAGCGAGTAGTTCGTGGTGTACGGGACGCTCTCGCCGAGGAAGTCGTAGTAGTTGCGGCCGGCGAAAGCCGACGCCGAGAGGGTCGGAAGGCCGGCCGACCGGGCGGACGTCACGCGGGCCTGCGCGGCCTGGGCCCGGGCGCGCACGGCGGCGAGCTCGGGGCGGCTCTTCTCGGCTTCCGCGATGAGGCGGTCGACGGACGCGACCGCGGCGTCCTCGTGCACGTCGGCGGGCAGGTCGGCGGCCTCGACGGGCAGGTTCACGGGCACGCCGAGGGTCGTCGCGAGCTGGCCCCGGAACGTCTGGATCTGGCCGCTCACCTGGTCGTAGGCGAGCTTCTGCTGCGAGACGACCGTACGGGCCTGGAGGACGTCCGCGATCGTCGCGACGCCGGCGCGGTGGCGCTCCTCGGCGGCCGCATAGTTCTCGCGCGCCTGCTTGAGGCTCGCGTCCTGGGCCACGAGGAGCGCGCGGGCCCCCTCGTACAGGTAGTACGCCTGTGCGACCCCGAGAATCAGGTCGTTCATGGCGGCGTTGTGGATGAAGTTCGCCGCGAGGAGCCGCCGCTTCGTCTCCTCGACGTCCGCGGCGCGTCCCCCGAGGTCGAGAATGAGCCAGTTGAGGCTCACGGACGGCGCATACGTCGTCGAGAGCGCCGTGACGGAGCCGCCGAGGGAGCTCTGCTTCTGCCGGGTGCCCGAGAAGTCCACCTCCACGGCGGGGTAGTACGCCGATCGGCGGCTCCCGACGTCGGCGGACGCGGACTGCGTGAGGAACCAGCTCTGGCGCGTCACGGGGCTGTTCGCGAGCGCGACGTCGATCGCCTCGTAAAGGGAGATCGTGCGGTTCGCGAGCCTCTCCGGCGACGCTTCGGGGGGCGGCGGCGGAGGCGTCGGGGCGGGCGGAATTGCGTTCGCTGGCGGCGCCCAGCGCGTCTCGGGCGCCTTCGGCGTGTCCGGTGTGGACGCACACGCGCCGCACACGGCTGCCGCGAGGAGAGCGGCGAAGAGAGGGGGCGTCCGCGGCACGCGCCGATTATGCCTAGAGGCCAAGGGGAGACGGAGTTTCGTTCTGGCTAAGATCCTTGGGTGCGTCGCCTCCTTCCCGCCGCCCTCGCCGCCGCGCTTCTCGCGGCCGGCTGCGGCGCGACGGGGCCGATGCCCACGCTGGAGGACTACTCCCGCGGCGTTTCGCGTCCCGTCCGGGAGATCGGAGAATATTTCTTCGAAAGTGAAGAGGGCTCGAGCGCCGCTCCGGAAAGCCTCGGAAACGGCGAGGGCGCGGGGCCGCTGGTCGAGTTGTCACGCCGGTGGCGGCGCGCCTGCGCCAGTCAATGCACCTCGGCGATCAGGATCATCGACCTTCAGAAGAAGTCCTCTTCGGCCCTCTCCCTGCGCCTCGAAGTCCGCCTGGAAGGGAAGCGGGAGCCGCTTCGCGTCGGAAGCCTTGCGCTCTTCGACCTCGATTTCGAACTCCCGGCCGTATCGGCGACCTGGACCCTCCGGGCCTCTCGTGCCGTGGGCGGTCCCGCGGACGTCCAGAAGGGCATGCCGCACCTCTTCGAGGAGGCTGTCGCGCGCGGCCTCGGCGTCACGAACGAGACGCTCGACCCCGTCGAGGCCACGAACATCTGCATGCCCGCGACGCACCACCACCCCGGCGTGCTGCTCGTGGACGTCGACGGGGACGGGGCCGTCGACGTGATCGTGCCCGGAAAGCGCCCGCGCCTCTTCCTCAACGACGGACTTGGCCGATTCCGCGACGCGACCGCCGGTTCGGGGCTCGACCTCCTGCCCGACATGGAGGCGTCGGGAGGCGTCGCGGCGGACGTGGACGGCGACGGCCTGCCCGACCTGTTCCTCACGAACCACGCTTCGCCCTGCCGCATGCTCAAAAACCTCGGACACGGCAGGTTCCGCGACGTCACGGCCGCGTGGGGGCTCGCGGGCCTGTCGGCGCCGTACACGTCCGCGGTCTTCTTCGACGCGGACCGCGACGGCCGCGTGGACCTGTTCGTCGCGTGTTACGGCGACGCGCGGACGACGGGGCCCTCGTACCGCGGGCTCAACGGCGTCGGCGACCGATTCTTCCGGAACGTGGTCCGGGACGGCCACCCCTTCTTCGTGGACGAGACGGCCGCCTCCGGTCTCGGCGATACGGGCTGGGGATTCGCAGCCTCGGCCTGCGACGCGGACGACGACGGGGACGACGACCTTTACGTCGCGAACGATTTCGGAGTCAACTCGTTCTTCGAGAACCGTTCGACGCCGGGCCGTCCGCGCTTCGTGAACGTCGCGAAGACCGCAGGCGTCGAGGACGAGGGCTACGGCATGGGCTGCACGTGGGGCGACTTCGACGGCGACGGGCGGTGGGACCTCCACGTCACGGACTACTGGACGCCCTTCCAGTGGATCCTGCGCGACTCGCGCTGGCCGATGCCGGCGCTCCCGGGCTCGTTCCTCGCGCGGCCGTGGATGGCGAAGATCATGACGCGCCGGACGCGCGGAGACGGCCTTTTCCGAAATCTGGGCGGGATGACGTTCGAGAGGGCTTCCGAGCGCGCGGGGGTCGCGGACGGCGGCTGGGCGTGGGGCACGGAGTTCGTCGATCTCGACGGCAAGGGCCGCGAGGACCTCCTCGTCGTGAACGGGATGTTCCGCGCGACGACAGGCAAGGACGACGAGATCGGGTTCTGGAACGCGATGGGCCGCGAGGGCGTGAACTTCCACGACGGCGTCTGGGGCGGGATCGACTTCGGCGCGAACGGCATGGCGTCGCACACGCCGAAGAAACTGTTCTGGAACCGCGGCGACGGGACCTTCGAGGAGCGGTCGTTCGTCGAGGGATTCGACACGCGCGAGGACACGCGCGGCCTCGCCTACGCGGACCTCGACGGCGACGGCGCACCCGAGGTCGTCGTCGCGTGCTTCCGCGGCCCGCTGCTCGTGTACGCGAATCGCTGGGGCGGGGACGGCGGCGGGCGCGTCGTCGTGCGCCTCTCGATGCCGTCCGGATTCAACCGGGACGCCCTCGGGGCGGTCGTCCGGCTCTACGCCGGCGGCAGGGTCCAGCTGCGCGAGGTCCGCGCGGGCTCGTCGTTCATGTCGCAGTCCTCGCACGACCTCCTCTTCGGCGTCGGGGCGGACGCAATGGCCGACCGCGTCGAGATCCGCTGGCCGGACGGCCGCCGCGACACGCTCACGGACGTGCCGGCCGGCACGAGGGTGACGCTGGTTGAGGGGAGAGAAGAGAAGAGAGATCTGCTTAGAAAGTGAATAGGGTTGCCGGCAGAGGCGGCGCACCCGAGGCGCGCCGCTGCGGGGCCCGCGCGGGCGTTGCCCCGCGCTCCGGCCATAATCACCTTCGATGAAGTCTCTCTTCGAACGTTGCGTTCTGGCCGCCTTACCCTTCCTCGCGGCGGCCATGGTTTGTCCCTCTTCGCATTCAGCAGAAATCCCCTCTTCTCCCCGGTTCTCCCCCGAGCAGGCGTCGAGGATCCTGGCGCTGCGCAACGTCGGGCTCGCTCAGCTCGAGGAGGACAAGGCGAAGGACGCGCGGGCCACGTTCGCGAAGCTCGCGGAGCTCGTGCCGGGGGAGGCGCTGCCGCTCGCGGACGGGGCCGTCGCCGCGTTGCGCGAGAAGGATCTTGCGGGGGCCGAGGCTCTTCTCGCGAAGGCGGGAGACCGCGCGGACGTCTGGGCGATCCGCGCCGCCCTCGAGAACGAGCGCAACCGGCCCCCGGCGATGCGGGCGGCCCTCGAGAAGGCCGCCGGCCTCGACCCGCGCGACCTCGAGTCCCGCTGGCGCTACGCCCGCAGCGTCGAGTCCGATTCCTCGGCCACCGATCCCGAGAAGGCGAAGCGGCGCGTGTTCCTCTCCGAGATCGCCCAGCGCTCGCCCGCGAACCTGCCCGCGCGGCTCAAGCTTTTGCTGCTCGAGGTCGAGGCCGGGGACGCCGCATCCGCGAAGAAGACGCTCGGCGAGCTGGAGCCGCTCGTGTCGGACGGCGACGCGCGTGCCCGCCAGTTCCTGTCCGAGGCGAAGGACGCGCTCGGCAAGGGTGATCTCAAGACCGCCGCCGTCAAGGTGCGCGTCCTCGAGAACGTCCAGCGCGTGACGCCGCGGTACCAGCAGTCCCTCGGCGAAGTGTTCACGCAGGTCGTCGGGCTGCCCGTAGAGAGATTTTCTCTGAAGGTGGAAGAGGGGCTGCGCGCCGGCGCGGGCGCGGCGGTTCCGGTGAGCCTTCGTGCGCCTGTCGCGTCCGAAGAGAACGTGGAGAGATTGCTTAGAAAGGTGGATGTCCGGAACTCGGGAGCGGCCGAGGTTTATCCGGTTCCGGCGCCCTTCACGGCTGCCGTGTTCTTCGACTTCGACCTGGACGGGGACCTCGACGTCTACCTCCTCGGGGGAAACAAGCCCGACCAGCTCCTGCGCAACAACCTCGACGGCACGTTCCCCGACGTGACCGCGAGGACGGGCGACGCTGTGTTTCAATCGAAGAAGGCCGTCGTCTCCGACGTCGACCGCGACGGCGACCTCGACCTCGTCGCGATCGACGCAAAGGGCGACCTCGTTCTCCGCGTGAACCTCCGGCAGGGCGTCTTCCGGACGGTTCCGCTCCACGTCTCCGGCGCCGTGGACCTTGCGGTTGAAGACGTCAACGGGGACGGGAACCCAGACATCCTGGTGGGCACCGCAAAAGGGCTTCGCCTTCTCATCGGCAAGGGCGATGGGAGTTTCTTAGAAGGCGCGGACAATGGCCTCGGCGGGGGCGCGGCCCCAGCCGCGGTGCGGGCGGTGGTACTCGCGGACTTCGACAACGACGGCTTTCCGGACGTGATCGCGGCGACGGCCGCGGGCGATCTTCTTGCGTACCGAAACGAGGGCGGCGGGAAGTATTCGCTCTGGCCCCTCTTCTCTTCACCTTCAAAGAAATCTTCTTCTTCTCTTTCTCTCTCTTCTCCGAACATCGACATCCTCCTCGCCTTGGACGTCGACAGGGACGGCGATCTCGACCTCCTCGTATCGGCGGGCGGCAAGACGTCCGTCCTGGTCAACGACGGAGGCAATGCGAACGGCTGGCTGGTCGTCGCGCTCGAGGGCCTCGCGACGGGCTCGGGCAAGGTGAACCGCGGCGGCGTGGGCAGCCTCGTCGAGGTGAAAGCGGGAAACCTCGTCGTGACGCGCACGGCGGGCCTGTGGCCGGTGCACGTCGGCCTCGGCGCGAGGACGAAGGCCGACGTCGTGCGCGCGACGTGGACGAACGGCGTCCCGCAGAACCTCTTCGACCAGAAGGCGAAGACGGTCGTGAAGGAAGTCCAGCAGCTGAAGGGCTCGTGCCCGTTCGTCTACGCGCACAACGGCCAGACGGGCGTCTGGAGCTTCGTGTCCGACGCGCTCGGCCGCGCGCCCATCGGCCTCCTCTACGACGGCGTCCACCTCGCGGGCGCCGACGCGCGCGAGTGGCTGCTCGTGCCGGAGGGCATGCTCGCGCCGACGCAGGACGGGAAGCTCCTTCTCGACTACACCGAGGAGCTCTGGGAGGCCGCGTATCTCGACGAGGTTTCGCTCATGGGCGTGGATCACCCGATCGGGACCGCCGTGATCCCGAACGAGCGGATGATTCCCGGCGCGACGGAGAAGAAGCTGTTCACCGTCGCTGCCCCTCGCCCGTTGCGCGCCGCGTGGTCGGACGCGTCCGGCCGCGCGGAGGACGTGACGGAGAGACTCGCGCGCGCCGACAAGGTCTACGTCGACCCTGGTGCCGAGACGGCCTATCAGGGCGTGAGGAGGGAGCACGCGCTCGTCCTCGACCTCGGGCCCGTCGCCGCGGGCGGCCGCGTCGTCCTTTTCCTGAACGGCTGGATCTTCTACACGGACACGTCGATCAACGTCTCGCTGTCGCAGCGGAAGGATCTCGTCCACTTCCCGCCCGTCCTCGAAGTGCCCGACGGCAAGGGCGGCTGGAAGGTCGCGATGGAGTCGTTCGGGTTCCCGGCCGGGAAGACGAAGACGATGCCCGTCGACCTGACGGGGGTCGTCGACTCCGCCGACCCGCGCGTGAGGATCAGGACGACGATGGCGATCTTCTGGGACGAGGCGTACATCACCGTCGACGATCCAGCCGTAGGCGTGGTCACGACGGTGCTTCCCCCGGAGAAGGCCACGCTCTCCGAGCGCGGCTTCTCGCGGCGCTTCCGCGAGACGCCGGACGGCCCCGAGGTCTTCGACCACGGCGACGCGAGCGCGGCGCCCGCCTGGGACGACGTGCCCGGGAAGATCACGCGCCTTGGCGACGTGACGGACCTTCTGTCGAGGACGGACGACCGCTGGGTCGTCTTCAAGGGCGGGGACGCGATCCGCATCACGTACGACGCGTCGAGGCTTCCGCCGCTCCCTGCCGGCTGGAGGCGGGACTACGTCGTCGTGTCCGACGGCTGGGACAAGGACTTCGACAAGAACACCGTGACCGGCCAGAGCTACGGCCCGTGGCCGTTCCACGCGATGTCGGCGTACCCCTATCCCGACACGGAACGCCACCCCGACCCGAAGTTCCTCGAGGAGACGCTCACACGGGAGGTCGGCCCGGAGCGGTTCCGGAAGGCTCTGGGAGAAAGATAGTTTTGCTCGCTCGTGAACCGGGCCGACTGTGGCGACCTCCCGTGGGGCTTGCGTGAGGGCGATTGAAGACTTGCTTAGAAGGGTGAAAGCCCCTCGCGCGCCCGTCGCCGGGGCCTTGTTCGCAGCGCTCCTGCTCGCCCCGCTGCTCTCTTACTCATTCGAAGGAATCCCCTCTTCCTCTTCGGCTGTTCCTCGTTCCCCCATTCGCTTCACCGACGTCACGAGGAAATCGGGCATCACGTTCTCGTACGAAACCGACCTGCGCCGTGGTCGGAACCTCGCCACGATGGGTGCGGGCGTCGCGATGGGGGACTTCAACGGCGACTCGTTTCCGGACCTCTTCTTCGCGGGCTCGGCCGCGAGCGGCAAGAAACCCGGCGCCGGCCCGTGCGGCGCGCTCTATCGGAACCGCGGCGACGGCACGTTCGAGGACGTGACGGTGCGCTCGGGGATCAGGTCCTGCGGCTGGAGGATGGGAGCGTACTGGGTGGACCTCGACGGGGAGGGGCATCTCGACCTCGTCGTGACGGGAGTCGGCAAGGTCGAGCTCTGGAAGAACCTCGGCAACGGCACCTTCCGCAACGTGGCGGCCGAACGCGGCCTCCTCGCGCCCGGCTACTCGGTCGGCCTCGCGGCTGGCGACGTGAACGGGGATGGGCGCGTGGACCTCTACGTCGTCGGCTACCTCGACACGGACTACGCGAAGGAGAGCTCGTTCGGCCAGTTCGAGGTCCGCGTCCCGGAGGACTACGATGGACAGGAAGCGAAGCTGAACGTGCAGGGCGAGGACGGCCGGTTCGTCGAGCGCGCGAAGGATGCCGGCGTCCTCAACACGGGCGGGCGCGGCCTGTCGGCCGTCTTCTTCGACTACGACGGAGACGGCGCGCCCGACCTGTACGTCGCGAACGACCGGACGACGAACGTCCTCTACCGTAACAGGGGCGCAGGCGCGTTCGAGGACGTGACGGTCGAGACGGGCGCCGGCAGGCGCGACCACAAGGAGGCGCGCGCCGGCATGGGTGTCGCGATCGGAGACCTCGACGGCAAAGGCCGGCCGGACATCGTCGTCACGAACTTCGCGGGCGAGCCGAAGACGCTCTACCGCAACGTCGAGGGCGCGCTGTTCGACGACGCGACGGAAACCTCGGGTGTCGAGCGCCCGTCTCTTCCGTACGTGCAGTGGGGGACCGACATCGTCGACCTCGACGACGACGGGCGACCCGACCTCGTGATGGTCTCGGGTCACCTGATCCCGAAGATGATCATGACGTTGGCGCGGCTGTTCGGGAACAGCAAGAGCCTCGGCCCGTACGCCCGGGGCGACCGCAGCTACAAACAGCCGCCCGTTCTCTACCGCAACGCAGGCGGCGGCCGGATGGAAGACGCCACGCCGTCGGCGGGCGATCTCGGCCTCGTGCGCCTCTCGGCGCGCGGCCTCGCCGCCGGCGACATCGACGGGGACGGGCGCGTGGACCTCGTGATCGCGTCGATCATCGGGGGCGCGCACGTCCTGCGTAACGCGACGGCCGCTCCCGGGAACGCCCTCGAAATCCTCCCGGTGGCGGGAGCAGACCGGCGCACCGTGCTCGGGACGAAAGTCGTCGTAACCGCGGGAGGCGTGCGGCAGGTGCAGGAGTTCATCCTGCGGCCGTCGTACGCCTCCGGAGCGTGGATCCCGCTCCACTTCGGGCTCGGCGCAGCTGAGACGGCCACGGTCGAGGTCATCCCGCCGGGCGCGACGGCACCGGCAAGCCGGTTCGAGAGCGTCTCGGCGGGCCGGATCTACACGGTGAAGGACGGCGCGCTTGCCGAGCGCCGCGCCTTCCGGCGTTGAGCTTTCCGCGCGTCCTCGCCTTCCACAAGCCGCGAGGCGTCGTGTGCTCCACGGTCGCGGAGGGAGGGGCGACGCCGGTCACGGCCCTTCTGCCGCCGGAGTTCCGCGGCTGGTTCGCGGTCGGACGGCTCGACAAGGAGTCCGAGGGCCTTCTGCTCTTTTCGGACGACCCGGTCTTCGCGCAGCGCCTCATGGACCCCGGCGGCGTCGCGAAGGTGTACGAGGTCGTCGTCGAGGGGTTCCCGGACGACGCAGCCCTCGCCCCGATGCGCGCGGGCGGGGTCGAGCTCGACGGGCGCACGCTCCGCCCCGTCGAGGTGACGCGCATCGGAAAGGCGCCGCGCGGGGGCACGCGTTTCCGGGTCGTCCTGCACGAGGGCGTCAACCGCGAAATCCGCCGCCTCTTCCGCGCGGCGGGGCACAAGGTGCGGCGCCTGAGACGCGTCGCCGTCGGACCGCTCGAGCTCGGAGAAATCAAGGCGGGGGAGGGAAGAGAGATTTCTTCGAGTGAAAGAGAGCGGCTGCAGGCGGCTGTCGAGAGAGGCGCCCGGCCCGGCGCGGCCCGGACGCGGCGCCCCGACTCGCCAGGCTGAAACCCTGCCCGCTGCATCCCGTATTCACATTCAAAGAAATTCAACGGTGAATACAGGGAGGCAAAACATGAAACGGACCACCCGCGTTCTCCTCGCTCTCGTCCCCGCCCTGCTCGCGTTCGTCCCACCCGCGTTCGCTCAGCAGCAGATCAAGCTGCCGGACGCGAGTCCGGCGGCCAGCGTGAGCGAGGCGGTCGGGCTCGCCGATTTCACGGTCGCGTACCACCGCCCGGCCGTGAACAAGAGGGAGGTCTGGGGCAAGCTCGTCCCGTACGGGCAGGTCTGGCGCGCGGGCGCGAACGAGAACACGACGCTCACGGCGACGACGCCCTTCACGTTCGGCGGCAAGGCCGTGCCCGCGGGCACGTACGGCGTCCACGTGCTGCCTACCGCGGACACGTGGACGTTCATCCTGAGCTCCCAGGCGAAGGCATGGGGCAGCTACAGCTACGACGAGAAGGAGGACGTCGCCCGCGCGGCGGTCAAGCCGGCGGCGGCGGAATTCGCGGAACGGCTCACGTGGTCCTTCGACGAGCCGACCGCGGACGGCGTCGCCTTCACGCTGCGCTGGGAGAAGCTCCGGGCCTCCGTCCCGATCGGAGTGGACGCGAACGCCGTCACGCTCGCGAGCATTCGCGAGCAGCTGCGCGGCCTGCCGCGTTTCGGCTGGCAGGGCTGGAACGGAGCCGCCGCGTGGTGCCTCCGGAACAAGATGAACCTCGACGAGGCCATGAAGTGGGCGGACCGGTCCGTCTCGATGACCCCCACGTACCAGAACCTGCGGACCAGGGCCGGCCTCCTCGACCTCAAGGGGGACGCGACCGGCGCCGCGGCGGCGCGCGCGAAGGCGCAGACGCTCGCGACGGAAGCCGACATCAACAACCAGGGCTACGCGCTTCTCGGCGAGGGAAAGATCGACGACGCGATCGTGGTCTTCCGCAAGAACGCCGCCGACCATCCGGGGAGCTGGAACGTCTGGGACAGCCTCGCGGAGGGGCTCGAGACGAAAGGCGACAAGGCCGGAGCCGTCGAGAACTACCGCAAGGCTCTCTCGATGGCGCCCGAGGACCAGAAGAAACGCCTCACGGACACGCTCGCGCGCCTCAAATAGAGGCGGCGTCGTCGTCGGCGAGGGCCTGCATCGCCTTCGTCTCGTAGACGTGAATCCCGGGCGGCGCCTCCTGCGCGACGGCCACCATGGCCTTCGCGACGTCGTCCGCCCGGATCGGCCGGTAGCGGGCGGCCGGACCGAGCATGGCGACCGACAGCACCCGTGCGAGGGCGACCCCGAGGGCTTCGCCGGCCCGTCGCTCGCGCCGGTGCCCGATGAGGAACGACGGCCGGAAGATCTGAACGCCCCGGTAGGGCAGCGTCCGGACCATGTCCTCGGCCTCGCCCTTGCAGCGCAAGTAGAAATTTCCGGACTGCGCGCTCGCGCCGACGGCGCTCACGAGGAGGAACTGGGTCGAGCCCGCCCGGACGGACACCTCCGCGAGCCGGGCGACGTATCCGACGTCAACCTTGTGGAAGGCCTCCGGCGAGCCCGCCTTCCGGATCGTCGTCCCGAGGCAGCAGAACACGTCGTCGGCGCGCGGAAACGCCGACATTCGTCCCATGCGCTCGTAGTCGACGGTGCGCTGCTCGAGCTTCTTGTGCGTGAGGTTGATCGGGCCGCGCACGAACGCGATGACGCGGTCGTACGAACCGCCTGCGAGCAATCGTCGCAGGAGGCGCTCGCCGACGAGCCCGGAGGCTCCCGCCACGATCGCCGAACGCATGATTTGACCGCATCATAAGCGAGAATCCGCTTCGTGCAGACCGTCGAGACGATCCTGACGCTTCTGGGGCTGACGACGCTCCTCGCATTTCTCGCCCAGAAGGCGAAGGTGCCGTACCCGATCTTCCTCGTGATCGGCGGAATGGGCGTCGCCTTCGTGCCAGGCCTGCCGGCCGTCTCCCTCGACCCGCAGCTCGTGTTTCTGTTTTTCCTCCCGCCGATCCTCTACGCCGCCGGCTACTTCACGTCGTGGCGCGACTTCCGCGTGAACCTGTTCTCGATTTCTCTGCTTGCGGTGGGGCTCGTCGTCGCGACGACCGCGGCGGTCGCGGCGGTCGTCGTCGCGCTCGTTCCGGGTGTGCCGTGGCCGGCGGCCCTCGTCCTCGGCGCCATCGTCTCGCCCCCGGACGCCGTCGCGGCGACGGCCATCGCCCAGCGCGTCCGCCTCCCGCGCCAGATCGTCACGATTCTCGAAGGCGAGAGCCTCGTGAACGACGCGACGGGCCTCGTCCTGCTGAAGTTCGCGAGCGCGGCGATCGTGACGGGGCATCTCGCGGTTCTGCCGGGCATCGCGGAGTTCTGCCTGATGGTCGTGGGCGGCGTGGCCGTCGGCCTCGCGCTCGGGTGGCTCTTCGCGCAGGCCCAGCGCTACCTCGACGACGCGATTCTCGCGACGACGGCCTCGCTGCTCGTCTCGTTTGTCACCTACATCATTGCCGAGCACCTCCACGTCTCCGGCGTCCTCGCGACGGTGACGGCGGGCGTCGTGCAGGGACGCTACGTGCCCAGGATCCTGTCCTCGAAGACTCGCATCGAAAGCACGGCCGTCTGGCAGACGTTCATCTTCCTTCTCAACGCTCTCGTCTTCGTCCTCATCGGCCTGCAGCTTCCGGCGGTCCTGAACACGCTGGACTGGCCCTGGCCGGTCGTCGTGGACGGCATCTTCGCGACGTTCGGGACGATGGTCGTGGTGCGCCTCGCCTGGATGTTCCCGGGCGCTTACCTTCCGCGTTACCTGTCCCCGAAGTTCCGCGCCACGCATCCCTATCCACCGTGGCAGGCGGTCGTGATCGTGGGCTGGTCGGGGATGCGCGGCGTCGTGTCGCTCGCGGCGGCCCTGTCGCTCCCGCTCGTCCTCGCGGACGGCCGGCCGTTCCCGGCGCGCAGTCTCATCATCTTCATCACGTTCGCCGTCATCCTCGGGACACTCGTCTTTCAGGGGCTCACGCTCGCGCCGCTCGTGCGCTGGCTGCGCGTCGAGGAGGACCGGTCGGGGGAGAAGGAGGAGCGGCGGGCGCGCCTTGCGCTCGCCGAGGCGGCGCTCGACCACCTCGACCTGGCAATGGACGAGCAGAACCTGCAGGCGCACCAGGTCCACGGCGTGCGGCAGGAGTATGTCCAGCGCGTGCGGTCGCTGAAGGGACTCGAGGCCGAAGGCCCCGCGCACGCGCCGCTCGAGCTGTCGAAGGAGCTTCGGCGGACGGCGGTAGAGGCCCAGCGGAAGCAACTCCTCAAGCTGCGCGACGAGGAAGTCATCGGCGACG
>JADJVE010000016.1 GCA_016716715.1 Acidobacteriota bacterium
ACGAACACCAAGGTGGGCGAGGAGTCCGTCGACGGTCTCGAGCTGACCCGGCGCATCCGGGGCTGTGAGAGGCCCATTCCCGTCATCCTCGCCACCGCCCATGCCATGCGCGGCGACCGGGAGAAGTTCCTCTCCGAGAGCGGCGCGAGCGGCTACGTGGCGAAGCCGATCATCGACCACATGGGGTTCGTCACCGCCGTGAGGTCTCAGCTCGGGAGCTGAGGCGTCGATGTCCGCACCCTCCGCCCGGATCCTCGTTGTCGACGACGACCCCCTGCAGCGACAGCTGATCGCCGCGATGCTCACCGGGACCGGCTACGACGTCGACACCGCCGGCGACGGTCGCGAGGCGCTGGAGCGCGTCCGGCTAGGCCCGACGTCGTCGTGACCGACTCCGAGATGCCGGTGATGGACGGCATCACCCTCTGCCGTCTCATCAAGGGAAACGAGCTGATCCACTCCACTTACGTCATCTTCCTTTCGGCGCACGGGGCCACGAACGCGAAGGTGACGGCCCTCGACGTCGGCGCCGACGACTACCTGGTGAAGCCCGCCGACGAGAACGAGCTCCGGGCGCGCGTCCGCGCCGGGCTCCGCCTCCAGCGCGCGCTCGCCGAGCTCGAGGCGAAGAACGAGCTCCTGGAGCGCCTCGCGCTGACCGACCCGCTCACCGGCCTCGCGAACCGTCGGGCGTTCGAGGAAGCTCTCTCCACCGAGACGGCCCGCGCCACGCGCCACGGCAAGCCGCTCTCCCTCCTCTTCCTCGACCTCGACCACTTCAAGGACGTGAACGACCGGCACGGGCACGCGGTGGGCGACGAGGTCCTGTCGGCCGTTTCGGATCTCCTGAAGCGGCTGGGGCGTCGCGGCGACATGAGCGCCCGGATCGGCGGCGAGGAGTTCGCGGTCATCCTGCCCCAGACGTCCCTGCCCCAGGCGAAGCTCGTCGCGGAGCGGATCCGCGCGGCGCTCGAGGCGTCGCCCGTCGGCCGGAGCCAGTTCGTGTCGGTGACGACCTCGATCGGCTGCTCCTCGTTCGACGGCTCCGGAACCGTGGCGTCCTCGGCCCTCCTCAGGGCCGCCGACGAAGGGACGCTCTACACGGCGCGAACCAGGGCCGAGGGGCGGCTGGGAAGAGGGTGCCCGAATGACGCACAATCCGGGGGGTGTTTGGCCCGAGCCCAAGCCCGTGGCGAGCGCCACCGGTTGTGGGAACGCCACAGCCACTGCGCAGGCGGGCCGCCACTTTCGGATCCTGTCCCGCCCTGGACCATCCATTGCTCGCGCCGGAGGCCGGCCCGCCGGGGGTCAGGGCCTCCGGAGTCCGCTCCTCCTTCGTCAGGGTCCGGACGTCGATCGGCTCCTCGATCGTGATGCGATAGCGGCCTCCGGGGCCAGTCCGGAAGGAGGAGGTGGGCAGGATGAGCGCCTCCGTCTTGTCCGCGAAGCGCGCCACGGCGGACGTGGTGGACGCGGGGCGTCCGAAGAACGGTACGACGAGGGCGTCGGGCGTGCGGGCGTGCTGGTCGGGGAGGATGCCGATCGAGCCCCCCTTCCGCAGGGTCCGGAGAACTTCTCTCGCGGCGTCCGCCTTGGGAATGAGCCGATGGCCGCTCCTCTCGCGGAACGCCGTGAAATACCGGTTGATCTCGGGGTTGTCGAGCGGCCGGACGACGATCGTGGCGGGGAGGCCGAGCGCGCCGAACGCGAGGGCGCCCGCCTCCCAGTTGCCCAGGTGCGGCGTGAGGAAGAGAACGCCGCGCCCCGACGCGACGGCCGCCCGCGCGAACTCCGCGCCCGAGACTTCGAACCGCGAGACCAGCGACTCGAGCGGCTCGTGGAACGACCAGACGATCTCGGCGCCCAGTCCGCCGAGGTGCTCGAAGACGCGCCGGGAGAGCGTTCGTACCTCCTCTTCCGAGAGCTCGGGAAAGGCCCGCGCGAGGTTCGTCCGCGCGAGCCGACGGCGCTTGGCGTCCACACGCATCCAGAGCCGCCCCAGCCGCTGGCCGAAACGCTCGGCCCCGGGGAGCGACAGGCGTGAGAAGAGCCAGACGGCGAGCCGGAAAGCCGACGCCTCGACGCGATTCCGGAAGGTCGATCGCTGCTTTGCCACACGAGGGCTGCCTCTTGAGCCGCGCGAGCACCTCGGAGATGAAGTCCTTCTCGAGGATCTGCATCTCGATCGCCACACGAAAGATCGGCAGGCTCACCCTTCCCTCCAGCTTCACGGCGTCCTTCTCGGTCGTCACGATCGCCGTCGCGCCCGCCTCCTCGGCCTCGCGGAGGATGCCGCCGATCGCCACGTCGCCGTAGGGGTGGTGGTCGCGGAAAACGCCAGGGAGGCGGGACGATCTTGAGGCCGGCGGGCCAGCGTCGCGAAGAACGCCTCGGGGTGCGCCAGACCGGCCACGGCCACCGCCGTGCCCGGGTAGATGAAGGTCGGTTCGACGGTCTCGCCGCGGTCGTCGGTGATGCCGAGCACGTTGGTCCGCGCATGGTAGACAGGGGTGGGCCTGCTCGGTCTTCGTCACGACGAGAAAGTCCGCGCGCGCGAGGGACGCGAGGGGCTCGCGCAGGCGCCCGGCGGGCAGGAGCGCGCCGCCGGCGTCGGGCGCCGTCGCGTCGAGGAGGACGACGTCGAGGTCGCGCGCGAGGGCGACGTGCGAGAAGCCGTCGTCGAGGAGGTGAAGAGTCGATGTCGGGGCCAGCGCCTCCAGCCGTGCGCGCGCCGCGCCCCGCCGCGCGTCCGCCAGGATCGGGACGCGCGGCAGCGCCCGCGCGAGGACGAGCGCCTCGTCGCCCGACGCCCGGACGTTCGCGACGGTCCCCGCGCCGTCGGAGACGACGACGGGTCCGACGCTTCGCCGCCCGTAGCCTCGCGTCACGATGGACGGCCGGAGCCCGCGCGCGAGGAGCCCGCCCGCGAGCCACCTCAGGAAGGGCGTCTTCCCCGTCCCGCCCGCCGCGACGTTGCCGATCGAGAGGACCGGCCGGCCCGCCTTCCGCACCTTCAGGACGCCCCGCTCGTAGAGCGACAGGCGCGTCGAGATCGCGGCGCCGTAAAGCGCGGCGAGAGGAGAGGAGGCGCCTTTCACACGGGCGCTGACTGCCGTCGAGGAGCGCGAGAGCGATGGCCACGGCACGCGCCGCGGCGCCCGACGACGTCGCGAAGAGGGCTCGGCGGCGTTGCCGGCGCGGCTCCTCCGCGCCTCGTCCGCGACGAGGCGAGGAACCGCGCGGCGACGTCGCCGGCGTCGGCAACCGCGAGGCAGCCGTCGCCGGCGCCCTCGACGGAGGCCCGGATGTTCCAGATGGACGGGCCGACGAGCGTCGGCAGGCCCGCGCGGAGCGGCTCGAGGACGTTGTGTCCGCCGCGGTCGCCGAAGGTCCCGCCGAGGAGGGCCACGGTCCCGAGCCGATAGGTGCCAGCGAGCTCGCCCACGGGGAGCCCCCGGCCCTTCGGCGAGCCGGCTCCTCCGGGCCAGGCGGAGGCCCCGGCTCCCTGCGAGGCGTGCCGCACGCGTCGAAGACCTCGGGCCGGCGCGGCGCCAGGACGAGGAACGAGGGGAGCCGGCGGCCGCCAGGCGGCGCCGCGCGGCGAGGAGCAGGTCGAGCTCGTCCCCGGCCAGGGAGCCCGCGACGAGGACCGGACGCGGCCGCGAGGGCCCGGAACGCGCCCGGCGAAGGCGGCTGCGCGGGCGCGGGGCGGTCGAACTTCAGGTCGCCCGCCACCGCGATCCGCTCTGCGGGATGCCGATCTCGGCGAAGCGGGCCGCGTCCTACTCGGTCCGGGCCGAGACGCGGGTGAGGGCCGAAAGGGGGCCGCGACAGCAGCCGCCCGGCGGTCCAGAACCGCACGGACCGGTCCGACAGGCGCGCGTTCACGAGGAGCACCGGAGTCCGCTGCGTCCGGGCCTCGGCGAGGACGGCGGGCCAGAGCTCGGTCTCTACGAGGACGAGCAGCCGCGGGCGTTCGGCATCGAAGAAGCGCCGCACCGCGGACGGGAGGTCGAGAGGAAACGGCCGGGTGGCGACGGACTGGAAGCGCCCGGCCAGAAGGCCACGCCCGCGGGCGTGGTCGCGCTGACGAGGAGGCGGAGCCCGGGCCTCTCGGGCCCGCGGGGAGGCCACCTCACCTGCGGGAGACGCCCTGATCTCCACCTCGCCCACCGACACGCGGCCTGGACCCAGACGCGGCCTGACGGAGGGCAGGCCGGGGCCACAGCCGGGGAGAATCAGCGGCTCAAATCTATTCGCGGCAAGGAATTTAAATCCGCATGCGCCGGGGCTGGATTATACTGGCGGACCGGCCTGGAGCCGTGGTCTCCGTGATAGACGAAGAGAAGCCGAAAAACGTAGAAGACGCCGAAACCATGATGCGTCTCGTCACCACCGCCTCGACTGCCTCGACGGCACCGCGTCGACCGCCGGCCGACGTCGCCGGGGGCGGGACGGGACGTGCCGGCCACCGAACGCGCGCCATCGAGCGGGCGCTGGTCCGGCAGGCGCAGGAGGGCGACCCCGAGGCCTTCGCGCAGCTCGTCCAGCGTCGGACACCCGGTGTCGTGGCGTTCCTCCGCCGGATGCTCGGCGACGCCGAGGATGCGCGGGACGTCGCGCAGATCACGTTCCTGAGGGTCTGGGAGAACATCGGGCGCTACGACCCCGCGTGGGCGTTCTCGACGTGGCTGTTCCGCATCGCCGGCAACCTCGCGATCGACGCCCTGCGCGCGAAGAAGACCCGCCAGCGGACCGGAGCAGGAGAACTTCCGCCTCGTGAAGGGCGCGGACGGTGGCCGCGCCCGACGGCCCTCGGCGCGCTCCACCGCAAGGACGTGCCGGCGGTGTTCGAGGCCTGCGCGGGCGTGCTCTCCGAGAAGCAGCGTCGGTCTTCGTCCTGCGGGAGTTCGAGGAGAAGGAAGCGCAAGGAGATCGCCGCGATCCTCGAGCTGCCAGGAGTCCACCGTGCGCAACCACCTCTTCCAGGCGCGCCGGATCCTGCGCGACGAGATCCGCAAGCGCTATCCCGAGTTCGCCGGAGGCGCGCGATGAGGGCCGTCGTCTGCCTGGCACCCTTTCCCAGGCGCCGCCGTCCGTCTTTCCCTTTCGAAGAGCTCTCCTCCGCCGGAGGACCTCTCCTCTCCCTGCTACTCTCCGCCGACCTGAACGCTCATCTCGCCGCGTGCGCCGGCTGCCGCGCCGACGCGATCGAGCGCGGACCCGACGCTCGTCTTCGCGCGCCTCGCGGCGTCCGGCGCCGGAGCCCGCGTCCTCGCCGCGCCCCGCGAAGCCCAGCGCCGACGTCGCCGACGTCCTCGCCGCCAGTCCTCGAGGTCGACCGGCCGCGCCGCCTGACGCGCTCGGGCGCCGACGGCGCCCGCCGCGTCCTGGTGGCGCACGCACCGCGTCGCGCAGGCGGCCGCGCTCGTCGCGCTCACCGCCGGTCTGGCGGGTCTCGTCCGCTGGGAGCGCGCCCGCCCCGCCGGGCCGGCGGACACGGCTCGCGTCCTCCTCCCAGCCCGGCGGGGCCGACGCTCCCGTGCCGGCCGACGCACCCGCGCGTCCCCTCATCGAGGGCGTGCGCAGCCCGAACGCGCGCGTCTACGAGTTCGCCTCGGCCTCCCCCCGGGAGCCGGCCGTCGTGTTCGTCGCGAACCCGAACGCGGACCTCTGACGTGACGGAACGCCGCCCGCCCCCGCCCAGGCCGCCGCGGCCGTTCTCGCCGCGGCCGCCGTCCTCGCGCTCCTCGCCCCGGCGGCCGCGGGCGCGCCGCCCGCCGTGGTCGTGCGCGTCTTCGCGCTCAAGCACCGCGCGGCCGACGAGGCGCTCCAGCTCGTGCGCCCGCTCCTCTCGGACGCGGGCTCCGTGATGCTCGAGCCGAGGACGAACGAGCTCACCGTCCGCGACGCGGCGGCCTCGGTCGACCGGGCGGCGCAGGCGATCGCGGCTTACGACGTCCCCCTCCGGGGAGTCGACGTGGCGGTGACGCTGCTGAAGGCGACGTCGGACCCGAAGGCCGCGCCGTCGATGGCCGACGCGTCGGCGGAGATCCGCGGGATCGGCGAGCGACTCAAGAAGCTCTTCAACGTGACCGACTTCACCCGCCTCGACTCGGTCGTCGTGCGCGGCATCGAGGGCCAGCGCGTCGCCTACGCGATCGGCGCGACGTATCACATCCAGTTCGTCCTCGACCCGTCGCGCGACGGCAAGCGCCTGCAGTTCCGGGACCTCTCGCTCGAGAGGGTGCGGCGCGAGGGCGGCAAGGAGACGCGCGGCGAGATCCTCCACACGTCGATCAACGTGAACATGGGCCAGCCGTACATCCTCGGAGTGGGCAAGGACGAGGCGGCGCGCGGCGCCCTCTTCCTCGTCTTCTACCCCGAGTGGACCCGGCCGGGCCCGGGAATCCTGCTGAACTGATGGCGACGTACGTCTGCCGGCTCGGGCTGCGCCGACGGGGCGATCGCGACGCGCACGATCGAGGCGTCCGACGAGGGCGCGCTGCGCACCGAGATCGCGCGCCTGAACGCGCGGCTGTTCTCCGTCAAGGTCGCCGGGGACGCGCCCGGTGCGGCCGCGCCGGGGCGCCGAATCGCGCTTCCGCGTCTCTCCGCAGGGGCGCGGCGGCACGGTCAAGATCAGCGAGTTCCTCGTGTTCAACCAGGAGCTCGTCGCGCTGCTCAAGGCCGGGCTTCCGATCGTCGCCGGCTTCGAGATCCTCCTCGAGCGCCAGGAGAACGCGCGCTTCAAGGGGATCCTCCTCGACGTCCGCGAGCAGCTCATCTCGGGCGTCGCGCTCTCGGACGCGTTCCTCTCCCACGGCGACGTCTTCCCGCGTCTCTACGCGACGTCGCTCAAGGCCGGGGAGCGCTCCGGCGAGGTCGAGAAGGTTCTGCGGCGTTACCTGGCCTACCAGAAGATCCTCGCGGCGCTGCGCCGCAAGGTCACGGGCGCGCTCGTCTACCCGGCGGTCCTGATCGGCCTCTCGATCGGCCTCGTCACGATCCTCATGACGTACGTGATCCCGCGCTTCCGCGAGTTCTTCGCCGGGTTCGAGGGCGGGCCAGCTCCCGCTCATCACGCGCGTCGTGATCGGGACGGCGGATTTTCTCCGCGGACACATCCTCCTCGTCCTCGCGGGGCTCGTCGTGGCGACGATCGCCTTCACGCGGTGGAAGGCCACCGAAGCCGGGCGGCTCGGATGGGACGGGTTCCTTCTGAGACTGCCGCTCATCGGGACGATCCTCCACCAGTTCGCGCTCTCGCAGTTCACCCGGTCGCTCGCCACGCTGGTGGGCGCGGGCACGCCGCTCGTCCCCGCCCTCGACATCTCGTCCGGCGCCATCGGCAATCAGCGGATCGCGAGGGCCGTCATGTCGGTGGTGCCGAAGGTGCGCGAGGGGGCCGAGCTCTGGAAGAGCCTCGAGAACACGGGGCAGCTCACGTCGCTGGCCGTGGAGATGATCAAGGTGGGCGAGGCCACCGGCGCGCTCGAGGAGATGCTCACGAACGTCTCCGAGTTCTACGACGAGGCGATCGAGGGCTCGCTCCAGAAGCTGATCAACCTGATCGAGCCGGTCATCCTCATCGTGATGGGGTCGGTCATCGCCACCATCCTCCTCTCCGTCTATCTCCCGATGTTCTCGATCCTGTCCAACATCAAGGCCTGAGGGCCAAGGAAGCGCATCGACGCAGAGCACGGCCCGCCGCAACACTCCGTCGACGCCGCGATCCCGCGCGTCCTCGACGCGGCCTCCGAGGAGACCCGCGCCAGGCAGCGCGCCAGCGCCTCGGCCTCCCGTACGTCGACCTCTGGACGTTCCGCATCGACCCGGACGCTTTCCGCGCCATCCCGCTCGAGTGGATGCTGAGGTTCGAGTTCGTCCCCGAGAAGGAAGAGAACGGCGCGCTGGTCGTCGTGATGGCCGACCCGACCGACGTCGTGAAGCGCGACGAGCTCGAGAGGCTCGTGGGGAAGCGCCTCAAGGTGAAGGTGGGCTCCCGCGTCGCGATGCAGGAGATCCTCCAGAAGTCCGAGTCGACGCAGCGCGTCCTCGAGGAGGCCACCGAGGACTTCCGGATGCAGGTGGTGCGGGAGGACGAGGAAGGCCAGGAAGTCCTCACCATCGACCGGATCGCGGCCGACGCGAGCCCGATCATCAAGCTGGTCGACTCCGTCCTCTTCAACGCCATCCAGCGCCGCGCCTCCGACATCCACATCGAGACGCAGGAGAACGTCGTCGTCATCAAGTACCGGATCGACGGCGTCCTCTACCCGGCGATGGAGCCGATCGACAAGAAGCACCACCAGACGATCATCAGCCGCATCAAGGTCATGTCCGAGCTCGACATCGCCGAGAAGCGGATGCCGCAGGACGGCCGCTTCAAGATCCGCGTGAAGGGCCGCACGATCGACTTCCGCGTCTCGATCATGCCGACCGTCCACGGCGAGGACGCCGTCATCCGGATCCTCGACAAGGAGTCGGCGAACGCCGAGTTCAAGAACCTGCGCCTCGACGTCCTCGGGATGGGCCCCGGGACGATGCGCCGCCTCCGCAAGTTCATCCGCGAGCCATACGGCATTCTCCTCGTCACCGGCCCCACCGGCTCGGGCAAGAGCACCACCCTCTACGCGTGCCTCTCCGAGATCAAGTCGATCGAGGACAAGATCATCACGATCGAGGACCCGGTGGAATACCAGCTGCGCGGCATCACGCAGATCCCCGTCAACGAGAAGAAGGGGCTGACGTTCGCGCGCGGCCTGCGCTCGATCCTGCGCCACGACCCCGACAAGGTCATGGTCGGCGAGATCCGCGACGAGGAGACGGCGCAGATCGCCGTCCAGGCCGCGCTCACCGGCCACCTCGTCTTCACCACGGTCCACGCCAACAACGTCGTCGACGTGCTGGGCCGCTTCCTCAACATGAAGGTCGAGCTCTACAACTTCGTCTCCGCGCTGAACTGCATCCTGGCCCAGCGCCTCGTGAGGAAGATCTGCCCGCACTGCAAGGTCGAGTTCAAGCCGACGGCGCAGCTGCTGGAGGAGTCCGCCCTCTCGGCTGCGATGGTGGAAGGGATCACGTTCTACGAGGGGCGCGGCTGCATCGAGTGCAACGGCACCGGCTTCTACGGCCGGATGGCGATCACCGAGCTCCTCGACCTGTCGGACAAGATCCGCACGCTCATCCTGGACAAGCGCCCGGCGCCCGAGATCAAGCAGGCCGCGAAGGACGAGGGGATGACCTTCCTCCGCGAATCGGCGCTGAAGAAGGTGTTCATCGGCGAGACCACGTTGAGGGAAGTCAACAAGGTGACGTTTGTCGACTAGCGTCTGGACGAGGCTCCTCCGTCTCAAGCGGCCGCAGCACGCCTTCGTCCTCACGGAGAGCCGGCTCGTCTACGTGAGCCGCCGCGATCCCTCCACGGGGAAGCCGTCCACCGCGGAGAACGCCGTGGTGAGCCGCCTCTCGGCCGCTCCCCGAGGGGACGTTCCGGCCCGGCAAGGGGAACGCTCCCGTGGCCGACGGCGCGCTCCAGAACGCGATCATCGCGCTCGTCCGCGAAGGGGGGGGGAAGGTCCACGCCGCCTCGCTCGTGGTGCCGGACCACTTCGTCGAGGTGCTGTCCGTGGACGTGGACGACCCCGACAAGAGCCCGAAGGAGGCCGCGGAGATCCTGTCGTGGAAGTTCGCGAAGGTGTTCGGCGAACCGCTCCGCCCTGCGGCTCTCGCTGGCACACGGCCGGGCCGGGCGCCGACGGGCGCGGGTCCTGGCGCTCGCGACGCCCGAGGAGGCCGCCGCGTCGTGGGAGGCGCCGTTCGCGGCCGCGGGCGTCCGGATCGGCTCGCTCGAGACGGCGTCGCTCGCGGTCTCGGCGCTCGGCCAGGCGGCCGTCTCCGGGAACGGCTTCGTCGTCTGGGCCGAGGGCCGCTCCACCACCGCGCTCTTCTTCGAGAACGGCCCTTCGCTTCATGAGGACGCGCCCCACGGCCGATCCCGAGGACGCGCTCCAGGAGATACGCCTGGCCGCGTCGTTCGTCTCGAAGAACGGACCGATCGACGTGGAGGGCGCCTGCGCGGCGGGGCCGTTCTCGTCGCCGGTCGTCGAGCGCTTCCGCGCGTTCCGCGCCGAGGCCGGCGGCCGCGAGCCCGTGGCGATCGGCGGCAAGGCCGGTGACGACCCTGCGATCGCGGTGGCGCTGGGCGCGATGGCGAAGGCGGAGGGCTGATGTCGCTGAACCTCGCGAAGCGCCCTTTCGTCAACACCCGTCCGGCGAACGCCGTCGCGGCGTTCCTGGCGGTCGTGGTGCTCGCCCTGTCGGCCCTCAGCCTCCGGACGGTGCAGCGTTACCTGAACGACTCGGAGAAGACGCGCGCCGCGATCGCCACGCTCTCGAAGGAGAACGCCCGGCTCGACGAGGAGCGGCGTCTCGGCGAGAACAGGCTCTCCGCGCTTCAACCTGGGGGACCTCGAGGACAGCGCCCTCGTCGCGAACGTCCTCGCCCGGAAACGGGCCTTCTCCTGGACCCGCCTCCTGTCGCGGCTCGAGGAGGTGCTCCCGACCGAGTGTCGGGTGATGTCGATCAGCCTCGCGAAGGTGACGAAGGAGCCGGCCAAGGTCTCCTGCGCCCGACGAAGAGGTGCGGATCGATCTCAACCCCGTATCGCGCGATCCGGACGGCCTCCCCCGGGTCCTCAAGGCGTTCTACGGCTCCGAGTACTTCGACAAGCCGTCACCCCAGCAGGAGCTGGGCCCGGACAAGGGCTCTCCCGACGGGCATCAGCTCCGGCTCAGCGTCGTCTACAGGGACAAGGGCGCGGGCCGTCCCGAGCCGGCCGCGAGCGCCGCTCACCGAGAGGAGCCGCCGAAGGCGCCGGCGCGGGAAGCGGAGAAGGCCGGGACCAGGCCGCGGAGCCCTCGACGAAGCTCGCGAAGGGGGCGTCCGTCATCACCAGTCGCCCGCCGCCACGCCGCCCGAAGCGCGAAGCCGGCCGGAGGCCCGCCGAAGAATCACGCGGCGGGGGTCTGGCGCGCGCCGGGTCTCTTCTCAGTCCTCCTCGTCCTCATCGGCGTCAACGCCGCCCTCCTCGTCTCGTACAACGGCCTGTACGAGTCCCGCGTGCGGGCCCTCCAGGAGACGCAGAAGAACCTGGAGGAGCGGAAGCGGGAGGTCACGGCCTCCATCGCGAAGCTGAAGGCGAGGGAGGAGGAGCTGGGCGCACTCCGCGAGAAGGGCTCCAGACCTTCTACACCGAGACGCTCGGGACGCGGAAGGAGCGGCTGGCCGCGCTCATCGAGGACCTCGCCGCCTCACCGGAAAGCCGCCATGCGTCCCGACGAGATCTCGTATGCCGAGGACGACACGGGCCGCATGTCGATGACGTTCCTCCTCCGTGGCAAGTACATCGACGTGAAGAAGCTGATGGCCGAGCTCGAGACCAGCGACAGCTTCTTCGTCCTCGAGGGGATCGCCGTGGCGGCCGACGACGACGACCCGGACGGCCCGGCAGCGTGAGCGGCACCGCCGACGGGCACTACTTTCCAGACCCAGACCTCTCAAGGTGCGCCGAAGGGCGCCGCTTCCGCAGCCAGAAGACGGCCGGCGAAGAGGCCCGCGGCGCCTGGCGAAGGGGCGCGCGAAGCCGACCGCTCGGCGGCAACAACCGCCTCTACGCCCTCCTCGCCGTGCTGGCGGCCATCGCCGCGTACAACTTCTGGCCGCGCGACGCGGCGCCCCGGCGGCCGGTGGCCCCGTGACGACGCGCGGCGCCAAGCCCGTGGCGCTCGACTCGTTGCCGATCCCGGCGTTCAACCCGGATCCCGCGAAGGGCGGGCCGATCGAAGGGAAGGTGGGGCGGAACATCTTCCGCTACTACAACTCGCCCACCGCCACGCCCACGCGGACGCCGCCGCCCCCCCGCCGAAGCAGCTCGTTCGGCCCGCGGACCGACGACCACCGCCCCACGAACACCCCGATCATTCCCCCGAAGGTTCCGTATACCGCGATAGCGATCATGGGACCGGAGGGAAACCGGATCGTGGCGCTCGAGGAAGGGGCGCGGCTCATCAACGCGCGGGAGGGCGACGTGATCGACAACCGCTTCAAGGTCCTGAAGATCAACCGCGAATCGGTCGACTTCGGCTTCCCCGATCTCCCCAAAAGCATCACCACGCGGCTCCCCGTGCAGGGAGCGGAAGGCTCCAAAGGAAAGTAGATGACGACCCGAGCGATGAGAACATTCCCGGCGCTTCTGCTCGCGGCGGCGGCGCTCCTCGGAAGCGGCTGCGCCGCCACCCGCTCCTTCCGCGACGCCCAGCGCGAGGAGACGCTGGAGCACTGGGACCTCGCGGTCCTCGGCGTACGACAAGGCCCCTCCAGGGCGAGCCCGAGAACGGGCGTACAAGATCGCCTACCAGCGGGCGAAGCTGAAGGCGCCGCGCAGGCGCACTCCAAGCGCGGCCGCATCCACCGATCGCCGGACAGCTGGACCTGGCGGCCATCGAGTACGAGCAGTCCGTCGCGCTCGACCCCACGAACGACGCGGCGCTCCAGGAGCTGAAGATCGGGAAGGGCCGCCCTCGGCGCGCGGCGGGAGAAGCCGCGGGAGGGACGAGCATCGAGAAGGCCAAGGCGAAGGCGAGGGGCGCGCGGATCACGCCGCCCATGCTGAACCCCGCCTCCGACAAGCTGATCGACTACTACGTCCCCGGCGAGGTGGAGATCAAGAAGATCTACCAGGCTATCTGCTCGGCCGCGGGGATCAACGTCATCTACGACCCGCAGCTGAAGAACGACAAGTTCTCGATCGACCTCCGCGGGATGACGTTCCAGAAGGCGCTCGAGACGACCATGCGCCAGGCGGGGCACTTCTACAAGGTCTACGACGAGAGGACGATCATCATCGCCCAGGACACCCAGCAGAACCGCAAGGAGTACGAGGACCTCGTCATCCGGACGTTCTTCCTCTCGAACGGCGACGTGAAGGACGTGTCGGCGATGGTCCGGTCCATCCTCGACCTCCGCCGCCTCGCCACGATCCCGCAGCTGAACGCCATCGTCATCCGCGACACCGCCGACAAGGTGGCCGTGGCGGAGAAGATCATCGAGATCAACGACAAGGCGAAGGCCGAGGTCGTCGTCGACGTCGAGCTCCTGCAGATCGACACGAACAAGCTCTCGAGCTCGGCGCCGAGCTGAGCTCCTACCAGCGCCGTCTACGGTCCCCCCGGCACCGCGACCGGCGGCTCGGGCGGAACGGGCGGCACCGGTGGAACCGGCGGCACGGGCGGCACCGGCGGCTCGACCGCGACGACGAACGTCCTGTGGAAGGACCTCTTCAAGGTGGGTCTCTCCGACTTCTCGTTCGCCATTCCCGCGATCACCTTCAACTTCATCAAGACGAACTCCGAGGCCGAGCTCCTGGCGAAGCCCCAGCTCCGGATCGCCGAGGGCGAGAAGGCGCAGCTGACGATCGGCGACCGCGTCCCGATCCCGGTCACCACCATCAACACACAGCAGGCCATCGGGTCGAGCGGCGGCATCGTCCCCATCACGTCGTACCAGTACCAGGACGTCGGGATCAAGATCGAGATCGAGCCGCGCGTACACCACAACAAAGAGGTGACGATGAAGCTGACGATCGAGGTCTCGCAGCTCGGGGCGACGAACGAATCGGGCCAGCCGACGATCGGCACCCGACCATCACGTCGACCATCCGGCTGAAGGACGGCGAGACGAACTTCCTGGCCGGGCTCATCCGGAAGGACATCACGAGGTCCAAGAGGGGAGTCCCGTTCCTGAGCGAGATCCCGCTGGTGGGACAGCTCTTCTCGCACAGCGTCGATTCGCAGAACCGGAAGGACCTCTTCCTCACCCTGACCCCTCACATCATCCGCTCGCCGCAGATCACCGAGGAGGACCTCCTCCCCATCTGGGTCGGCACGGAGAACAACGTCAGCTTCTCGGGCGCGGCCACGCGGCTCGAGTCGCCGAACGCCATCGGCTCGCCCTTCGACGCGCCGACCAAGCCGCAGGTCATTCCCCAGTCCGCGCGGCCGGTCTCCACCACGCCCGGAAGCACGATTCCCCAGGGGAGCGGCCCGAACGACCCGTTCAAGCGGGGCTCGCCGCCGCTGACGAATCCCAACCCGTCCCCGATCAAGGGGAAGGAACCTCGTCTCCAACGGGGAGCCGCTCGCCTCGCGGGCGCCGGCGCTCGATTTCACCACGGAGGTGGAGTCGGTGAAGCCGGGCGAGGTCTCCGTGGTGTCGCTGAACGGCGTGGCGGGGATGCCCGACCTGAACGCCCTCGAGCTGACGGTGGAGTGGAATCCGGCCGTGGTCGAGGTCACCGGCATCGCGGCCGGCCCGTGGCAGGGCGGGCCGACGGGCGGCCAGGTGCGCTTCGAGGCCGAGCGGGTGCCGGGCCGGGCGCGGCTCCAGTTCGGGCGCGCCGCGGGGACGACGGGCCTTCCCGAGGGCGTCCTCGCGAACCTGGCCGTGCGCGGCGTCGCGTCGGGCACCACGTTCCTGCGCGTCTCGGCCGCCGCGGCCCTGGCCAAGAACGGGCCCGCAACGCCCGCGGCAATGCCGCTCACGCTGACGGTCGAGTAGGGGAGAAGAAAGGCGATGTCGAAAGGCCTCTTCAGCCGGAAAGCCCGCACACGCGGCTACTCGCTGATCGAGCTGTCGATCGTCTGCGCCATGATCGTCATCCTCACCGCGATGATCGTCCCCATCACGCGGTTCACCCTGATCCGCCAGAAGGAGATGGAGCTGAAGATGGCCCTCCGGAACATGCGGAGCGCCATCGACGAGTACAAGCGCCTGTCGGACCAGGGGCTCGTCCCGGTCGACCTCGACACCGACGGCTACCCGAAGACGCTGGACAAGCTCGTCGAGGGCGTGGACCTCGTGGGCCAGATCAAGAAGAAGAAGCGGTTCCTCCGCAAGATCCCGATCGACCCGATGACCGGCAAGGCCGAGTGGGGCCTGCGCAGCGTGCAGGACGAGCCCGACACCACCTCGTGGGGAAGGCAGAACGTCTACGACGTCTACTCCCTTTCCGAGGCCACCGGGCTCGACAAGACGAAATACAAGGACTGGTGACATGAGACGCCTGAAGCGAAACCGCGGGTTCACCCTGATCGAGCTCCTCGTCGTGATGGCGATCATGGGGATACTCGTGGCCGTTGCGATTCCGGCCCTCCAGAAAGCGCCGATCACGGCCAAGGAAGCGGCCCTGAAGGAAGATCTCTTCACGTTCCGCCAGTGCATCGACCAGTTCTTCGCCGACAAGGGCCACTACCCCGAGTCGCTGGAGGTGCTGGTGACGGAGAAGTACATCCGGAAGATCCCCATCGACCCGATGACCAAGTCAGCCGAGACCTGGGAGCTGGAGTTCGAGGAGCCCGACGCCACCGAGACCGCGAGCGAGCAGCCCCCGGCATCATCAACGTCACGTCGGGCTCGCCGAAGATCGCGCTCGACGGCACGGCGTACAACACCTGGTGATGCGACGGTGACGTGATGAGGAAGCCCCGGCGCCTCCGCGGCTACACGCTCGTCGCGCTCCTCATCGGTCTCACCCTGATGACCATCATGATCGCGGCCATCCTCCCGCTCGCCTCCACCCAGAGGCAGCGCGAGGACGAGGAGGAGCTGATCTTCCGGGGAACCCAGTACGCCGAGGCGATCCGGATTTTCCGGCGAAAGTACGGGCGGTACCCCACCGCCCTGAAGGAGATGCTCGAGACCAAGCCCCGGACGATCCGGAAACTCTGGAAAGACCCGATCCTGAGGTCCGACGACTGGGGCCTCGTCACGCTCAGCCAGGGCGGGGCGGTGGACTATCCCGACCCCGGTGCCCGGGAGAGGGGGAACGGGTGGCGCCGTCAGAACGCCCACACCCGCGCCGAGCCCCACGCCGGACCACTTCCGGAGCACGGGTGACGCCGCGGGGCCGGTCGCCTCCGTGGGCCCCATTCTCGGCGTCTACTCCAAGTCGAAGAAGGAAGGGCTCCGCACGTTCCAGGGCCGGAAGGCCTACGAGGAGTGGAAGTTCACCGAGAACACCGTCGGCCAGGGCGCCGGCGTCACGCCAGGAGCCGGCGTGCGCGACGGCACCCCCACGAACCTCCCGCCGGGAGGGGGGCGGAGGAAGAAGTAGGGCACGGCTTAAGATCCGCGCCGTGCTGGCCCGAACCCTCACCGACGGCACCGCCGTCTGGATGGACCCGATGCGCGACGTCGAGAGCGTCGCGCTCGGCGTCTACGTGAAGGGGGGCTCGGCCGACGAGGCGCCGGAGACCCTGGGCTCCACCCACTTCCTGGAGCATCTCCTCTTCAAGAGGACCCGCCGGCGCTCCGGCGCGGCCATCGCGCGGATGACCGACCGCCTCGGGGGCGACTGCGACGCCTACACCACGAAAGAGTCGGTCTGCTTCCACGCCCGGACGCCCGCCAGCCGCCTCACCGACGCCATCTCTCTGCTCCTCGACCTCACCGAGGCCCCGGCGTTCACGCGGGACGACGTGGAGACGGAGCGCGACGTGATCCTGGAAGAGATGGCCGACGCGAACGACGTCCCCGAGGATCGCCTGCACGACGCCTTCGTCCGCGCCCTCTGGCCCGCGCACCCTCTGGGCGCCCCGATCCTCGGCACCGAGGAGACCGTCCGGGGCCTCTCGCGCGACACGCTCGTCACGCGCTTCCGCGAGATCTTCCGGCCCGAGCGGATGGTGATCGTGGCCGCGGGCGCCTTCGAGCCCGACGCGCTCGTGACCCAGCTCCAGCGGGCGCGGGACCTCCGGACGCGGCGCGCGAAGGCGCCCACGCCCCTTCCGCCGCGCCGCGCGGCCCCGTCGCCGCGCGCGGCCCGCTGCGCGTTCCACCTGGTGCGCCCCGACCTCACGCAGACCCACCTCCTGATCGGCTCCGCAAGGCCTCGCGTTCGGGCACCCGCTCATCACGGCCGCCACGCTCGGATCGGTCATCCTGGGCGGCGGCGTCTCGTCGCGGCTCTGGCGCGGCGTCCGCGAGCGGCAGGGGCTCGCCTACCACGTCGGCTCGGGCCTGACCGTTCACCGGCGAGCGGGCGTCTTCCTCATCGAGGCCGCCACCCAGCCGAAGAACCTCCCGAAGCTGGTGAAGACGACGCGGCAGATCCTCCGGCGCATCCTGAGCGACGGCGTCACGCCCGCCGAGCTCGTCCGCGCGAAGAACCAGGTGACGGCCGAGATCGCGCTGAGCCTCGAGTCGACCGCCGCGCGCCGCGAGGCGGCCGCGCGGACCTGGCTCTACCGCGGCCGCCCCGAAGAGGTGAGCGAGGTCCTGGCGCGGGTGGCGAAGGTCACCGTGGAAGACGTGGCGAAGGCCGTGCAGCTCCTCTTCGCGAGCTCGATGGGCCTCGGCATCACCGGGCCCGTGGTGCCGGGCATCTCCGTGGACGAGCTGGCGGGAGAGCTGGCCGCGTGACGGCGGCCCCGGGGCTCGTGGTGCGCTACCGCCTGGCTGACGCCTTCCGGGACCTGGCCCCGCCCGCCTACGCCACCGACGGGGCTGCCGGCGCCGACCTGCGGGCCGCGCTCCCTTCGCCCCTCACGCTCGAGCCGCTCCAGCGGGCGCTCGTCCCGACGGCCCTCACGCTCGAGATCCCGCCGGGCTTCGAGGGCCAGGTGCGGGCGCGCTCGGGCCTGGCGCTGAAGAAGGGGATCGCGCTCGTGAACGGCGTCGGCACGATCGACTCGGACTACCGCGGCGAGGTCGGCGTCCTCCTGATCAACCTCGGGTCCGAGGCGGTGACGCTCCGACGCGGGGACCGGATCGCGCAGCTCGTCGTGGCGCCCGTGTCGCGGGCGACTTTCGCCGAGGCGGACGAGCTGGTCGCCTCCGCCCGCGGCGCCGGCGGCTTCGGCAGCTCCGGCGCGTCTTGATCGAGATCTCGTTCCTCGGCAGCGGGTCGTCCGGCAACTGCGCCGTGGTCCGGTGCGGGAAGACGGTCGTCCTCCTGGACGCCGGCCTCTCGATGAGGGAGACGAAGAAGCGTCTGGCGCTGCGGGGCGTCGCCCTCGACGAGGTGCGGGCGCTCTTCCTGACGCACGAACACGGCGATCACGCGCACGCGGCGTGGACGCTGTCGAGGAAGCTGGAGGTCCCGATCTACGCGACGCAGGGGACGGCCGCTGCCGCCGGCCTCCCCGGCCCGCTCTTCGCGGACGTCCGCTGCGTCCGCGACGGGCGCGACTCCGTCCTCGCGGGCGGCGACCTCCACGTCCGCGCCACGCGGACGCCGCACGACGGCACCGAGTCGGTCTGCTACGTCTTCGCCGACGGCGCGGGCCGGCGCGTGGGGGTTGCGACCGACCTGGGCCACCTCTCGGCGAAGGTGGCCGCCGCGCTCCGCGACTGCGAGGTGCTGGGCCTCGAGGCGAACCACGACGTGGATCTCCTGCGCACCGGAAGCTACCCGGTCGTCCTGAAGCGCCGCATCCTGTCCGACGTGGGCCACCTCTCGAACGACGCCGCGGCCACGGCGCTCGAGACGCTCATCGGCCCAAGGACGTGTTCCCTGGCGGTGCTCCACATCTCCAAGCACAACAACACCCCCGCGCTCGCGGAGCGGACGATGGCGGGCTCCGTCCGCTCGATCGGCGCGCGCGTCCGGCTGGAGGTGGCGCCGCCCGATTGCCCCACGCCGTGGCTCGGGGCGGGTTAAATTCGGGGCGAAGGAGCGACGATGAGAGTGGAAGTGAGGGTCATGCCGAAGTCGGGAGTTCTCGACCCGCAGGGAAAGGCGATCGCGGGGGGGCTCACACGGCTCGGGTTCGAAGGCGTCGAGGACGTCCGCGCGGGGAAGGTCTTCACGATCGACCTCGCCACGGCCGACGCCGCCGCGGCGCGCGAGGAGGCGCGCCAGATGGCCGAGAAGCTCCTCGCGAACCCGGTCATCGAGGACTTCGAGGTGGAGGTGAAGGGCTGATGTCGCGGAAGCCGCGCGTCACCGTCATCCTGTTCCCCGGCTCGAACTGCGATCACGACGCCGTCCACGCCGCCGAGACCGTGATGGGGGCCGACGTCCTGCTCGTCCGCCACGACTCGCTCGACCTCGGCGATCCCGAGCTCGTCATCCTCCCCGGCGGGTTCTCGTACGGCGACTACCTGAGGAGCGGCGCCATGGCGCGCTTCTCGCCGGTGATGGAGTCCGTCGCGGCCTTCGCCACCGACGGAGGAGCCGTCCTCGGCATCTGCAACGGCTTCCAGATCCTCTGCGAGGCCGGCCTCCTGCCGGGCGCCATGCTCCGGAACGCCGGCCTCCGCTTCCTCTGCAAGGACGTCTACCTGAAGGTGGAGTCGCGGAGGACGCCCTTCACCATCGGCATCCATCGCGGCGAGGTGCTCCGCGTCCCGATCGCGCACGGCGACGGCAACTGGACGGCGTCGCCGGAGACGCTGGCCAGCCTCCAGGCGAACGACCAGATCGTCTTTCGCTACGTGAACGCCCGCGGCGAGAGGACGCCCGACTCGAACCCGAACGGCTCCCTCGACGACGTGGCCGGCATCTGCAACCTGAACGGCAACGTCGTGGGCCTGATGCCGCACCCCGAAAGGTGCGCCGAGGCGATCCTCGGAAACGTCGACGGCGCGCGGCTCTTCAAGTCCTTCGAATCGTCCCTCCTCGGGATGGGGACGGCGGCCTGACCGTGCGACCTCGCGGCCCGATCGTCGTCGTCCTCGGCCTCCTGTGCCTCCTGCAGGGGGCCGCGACGGCTCACGACGTCCGCGTGAGGCGCCCGCTCCGGCTTCCGGACATCGCGGGCTTCCGGACCCTCCAGTGCGACTTCCACACCCACACCGTCTTCTCGGACGGCGAGGTCTGGCCGGACGTCCGCGCCGAGGAGGGGTGGCGCGAGGGCCTCGACGCCGTCGCCATCACGGACCACATCGAATACCAGCCGCACAAGGCCGACCTCCCGACGAACCATGAGCGGCCCTACGAGATCGCCGCGGCGCACGGCGACAAGCTCGACCTCCTCGTCATCCGCGGCTCCGAGATCACCCGCAAGATGCCGCCCGGGCACCTCAACGCGATCTTCCTGAAGGCCTCGACGCCGCTCGAGACGCCGGAGTGG
>JADJVE010000017.1 GCA_016716715.1 Acidobacteriota bacterium
CGCTTGGCGACGCCGCCGACGACGAGCGGCTCGTGCGCGACGCCCGCGGCGTCGAACACGCCCGCGAACTCCTCGTCCGCGAGGACGGGCTGGCCGGCGACGAGGACGAGCGCGACGTCGCGCGGCCGCGCGGAGAGGAGCGGCACACGGAGCGCCACGAGGTCCGCCTGTGCGCCCGTCTCGAGCGACGGGACCGGCAGGCCGAGCCTCCGCGCGGCCACCGCCCCGACGGCGGCGGCGAGCCGCGCGTCCGACACGAGGCCCGTGGCCCGGGGCCGCGGCGAGCTCGTCGAGAAGCGTGCCGGCGCCGCTCACGAGCGCATCCGTCCCGAGCAAGACCTCGAGGCCTGCGCCGAAGAGGGCGCGCGAAGCCGTCGCGCGGTACAGGAACGTTCGACGTCGGGCACCACCGCGCACCGCGCGCGCGTCAGACGGGACAGACTGTCTGCGTCCGTCGCGACGAGGTGGACCGCCGCGAGGAGCGGCCGAGGAGCCCGCGCGCGTCGGCGTCCGCGATCTCCTCGCCCGCCTCGCGGCTCTCGTTCCCTCGGCGAGGTGCATGGTCCACGGACCGACGGCGTTTCGTCGGGCGCCTCGCGCACGGACTGCACGGTCGGGATGCGCGACATGGAGCGGAAGTCCTGATCGAAGTCCTCCTCCACCCGTCGTGGTGGACGGCGGTCGTCGCGCTGCCGAGGACGTTCTTGAGGGCGCCGAAGAGGAGCGCCTCCCGGCGCGAGAGCGCATGGCGCCGGTCGAGATCATCCGTGAACCGTTCGTGGAGGTCCCGGGCCCCACGCGCCCGCGTCGGCATAGGCGTCTCGCCGAGGCGCGGAAGATGATTGCGATGGAGGTGGTCGTGCGTTCACGAGGCCGGGAGAAGGGTCGCGCCGTCGAGGTCGACCGTGACGTCCGGCGCGCCGCCGTCGGGGGTGATGCGGCCGCCGTCGACCTCGAGGGCCCCGACGTGCGTCACGAGTCGGAGCCTCACCGCGCGAACTCAGCGCGAGAAGGAGCGGCATGCCGGCGTCGCGCGCGTAGCGGTCGAGCTTTCCGGCGCGCTCATAGAAGGGTCGGACTTCGGCACCGACGCTCAGCCAGCCGCCGGAGTCGAACGACAGCCCGGCGGCGCGCCCCGCCGATTCGTGGTCGTCCGACTCGTGCACGACGTGCTCGACGGCGTGGGACGCGCCGGATGCGTCGCGGAAGATCCGCGTGTGCCGCGCCGCACCGCCTCCGGGTGGAAGTCGGTGACGACCGCGCACGCGCCGGGCCGGAGGACGCGTGCGAGCTCGGCGTAAAGCGGCGCGAGGGCAGGAAGGTGGCCGGCGGCGAGCCGGCACCAGGCGACGTCGAAGCGCGCGGCCGGAAACGGCAAGGACCGGACGTCGGCGGCCGAGGTGGCGGTCGGACGGCCGGGCACGAGCCGGCCGCGGGCCAGCATCTCTCGTAGACGAGGTCGATCCGACCGCCGAGCGCGGTGCGTTCCGCGGAAGACGAGGCGCCGCCCGGTTCCGCACGCCGCGTCGAGGAGGTCGAGACCGTCGAGCTCGGGCGTGAGTATCCGGACGGCCGCCTCGTCGAGGACGGTGAGCGGATTTTCCTCGTCGTAAGTGTCGGACCAGAGGCGGTACGCTTCGGCGTTTTCAGAACGGCGCTCACGACGCCTCCTCAGGTGTCCGTAGGCCTGCGAGTCCGCGGGCACGAGGCCGCCCCTCAGCCGGCGAGCGAAGTCCTCGACACGCCCCTTGAGCCGCGGCGGCAGCCACGGGACCTTCGGGTCCTCGTGGGTCATCCAGCCGAGCCACTCGGGCGTCGTCCACTCGTCGAGCGTCGCCGGGCGTCGTCGACAGCGGGTCGACGTTGCCGTACGTCCCGCGGCGCTGCGGCGTGGGCGTGTAGAAATACGTGATGAGCTTGAGGTCCGGGTTGACCGCCGCGAGCTTCTCGATGAACGCGAGGTTCGTCTCGACGTCCTCCTCGGGGTCGTCCGGGTCGCCGAAGACGAACGAGAACCCGGGAGGATCCCGTGCTCCCTTGTCTTCGCGGCGAGGGCGAGCGTCTGCTCGATCGTCAGGTTCTTCGACATCTTCTTCAGGCGCTCGTCCGAGCGATTCCGCCCCGAAGTACGCCATCGTGAGGCCCGCGCGCCGGATCGTCGGCCACGTCGCATCGGAAAATCGCAGCATCGCGTCGATCCGCGCCTCGGCCCACCATTTCAGCCCGAGCGGCGCAATCCGCTCGCAGAGCTCGACGGCGTGCTCCTCGCGGAGGAAGAAATTGTTGTCGTAGAAGTGGACGGAGTCCATCCCGCGCGTCGCGGCGAGGTGCGCGAGGTCGGCCTCGGTGCGCGAGGGCGACGCGAACTTCTCCCGGCTGCCGAACGCGCCGATGACGCCGCAGAAGTTGCACGTGTACGGGCAGCCGATGGACGCCTGGTAGACGCCGCTTCTTTTCGCCGAGCGCCGACGGGCGGAGGTAGTTCGGGACGTCGACGCGCGCCCACGGCACGTGCGGGAACGCGTCGGGTCCCTCCCAGGCGCGCTCGGGGTTGAGCCGCGCCTCCCCGCCGTCCTTCCAGCCGAGGCCCGCGACGGACGCGGGGTCGACGCGCCCGGCGAGGACGCCGAGTAGCTCGACGAGCGTTCGCTCTCCCTGGCCGCGCACGAGATAGTCCACATACGGCGCGCGGAGGACCGGCGCGGGATAGAGGCTCGGGAAGTAGCCGCCCCAGACGATCGGCAGGTTCGGGAAGCGATCCTTCAAGGCGCGCGCGACGGCACGGCCGAGAGGAGCTGCGGCCCCGGCATGACGGTCATGCCGACGAGAGCGGACGGGATCGTCCGTTCCCGCGCGCGCGGCGACGATCGCGGCGGCCTCGGAGGCCGGGTCGGACCCTTCCAGGTTGCCGTCGACGATCTGCCACGTGACTCCCTCGGGCAGTGCGGCGCGAGGGCGAGGAGGGAGAGGGGAAATCGCCGGTTCTTCGCCCGCGTGGCGCGCGTGTTCACGAGGAGGATCATGAGCCCCGGGGCGTCGGCGACTCCAGAGATCGAAGCGCGACGGCGCACCGCGCCCTTCAGCCGCGCCACCAAGCCCGCGTTTCAGTGCGCGGGGGTAGAGAACGCGCCGCCGGCGGAAGGATAGGCCCGCGGGCGCGGCGGCGCCGCCAGCCGCTCCTTCGTGAGGAACCTCCACGGGCGAGAGCGCAAGGAGGTCTTCGGCGGCTTCGGCGAAGCGCGCCGCGGTCTCGCGGCGCTTCTCGGCTCGCATCGCGTCGCCCGAGGCGGCGCGCGCGGAGAACGGGGAGGCGATGACCGCGACGCAGCCGCCGGGCGCCGCCGTACGCGCGGCCGCGGCGAGGACGCGTGGAGGTCCTCGGCGAGGTGCAGCGACGCGTCGAAGACGACGATGTCGAAGAGCCGCGGGCCGAGCGGGAGCGCGTCGAACGAGGCGGCGACTCGTCCGAACATGCGCGCGAGGCGCCGGGCGAACGGCGCCGCGGCCGCGAGGCCGTCCACGTCGTCCACGCGGAGGTCCGCCGCGACGCAGCGGTGGCCGCGCGCCGCGAGCCGCGCCGAGAGCCAGCCGTTTCCCGCGCCCAGGTCGAGGACCCGGAGCGCCCGCCCGCGCTCGCGCTCGAGGGGAGCCACGACGCGCCGGAGGAACGCGTCGAAGGTGCGTGCGCGGATCCGCCACTGCGCGGCCAGCGGGCCCTCCGTGACCCACGGGAGCGCGAAGAGCTCGCGCGTGCCTCCGGCGCCGCGACCCTCGGTCCGGCGCAGCCGGGCGTAGGCGCGGGCCCAGCGGCGGCGCGCGGGCTCGCTCACGGGGCCTCGGCTTCCGTGCGCGTGAAGTCGAGGAGCACGTGGTCCGCAAGGAGCGCGAGCGGCCGGGCGGCGAGCCGGTCGACCGCCTCGGCTGCCGCGAGGACGAGCGGAACGCGCGAAATCCAGGGCTCGGCCGAGCTCGGCGGCACGAAGACGCCGATGCCGGTGGTGCCGCGAAGGACGAACCACGGGGAGAACGCGACCGCGAACGCGCGCGGCGCCGGGTACGTCACCGTGAACGTCTCGCCGGCCACGCGCGCCGGCGCCGGACGGCGAGAAGCGCCGGAACGCCGCCCGGAACCGCCCGCGCAGGAGCAGCACGGCGACCTCGGCCGGCGAAGCCGGGCCGAAGACGACGAGGAGTGCGCGCGCGCCCGGCGGAAGAACGCGTGCGAGGCCGCGCGCGACGGAGGCGTGGTCCGTGACGCAATTGAGCGACGCAAAGTTCGAGAAGACGCCATCGAAGGGCGCGCCGCCGCGCCGCGGCCCAGGCGCCGAGGTCCTCGAGCGCCAACCGCTCGGCGGTCACGACCGTGCCGACGCCGGCGGCCCGGGCCTTCGCGCGTTTGCGCGACCATCGCGGGCGCGCCGTCCGTCACGTGGACCTTCCTTCCCGCAGCCGCGAGAAAGAGCGCGTCCTCGCCGGTCCCGCCCCGAGCTCGAGCAGGCGGGCGCCCGGCGGAAACGCGGCGAGGAGCTCGCGGCGGACGGCGCGGCGTTGGGCGGCGACGGACGCCCACGCGGAGAAGGCGTCGTCGGAAACCCGGGGCGAGGGCGTCGAAGGCTCGGACGGCCGCGGGAAGGGAATGCACGGCGCCGCCCGGCGTCACGCGCGCGCGATGCGAAGGCGCGGCCCCGAGGCTTCGACCTCGAGAGGTTCGGAGCGGTGCAGACTCTCTGTTTCGTCCAGCTCGCGCCACTTCTCGTCGCAGGAGAGGCGCGTTTCGGCGGCGGCGTTCGTGCCGGCCGCGAAGGTGGCCACCTCTTCGTGCAGGACGTCGCGCACACGCCGGTAGAACGCGCTCGTGTACGTCCCGCGGAACATCATGGCGAGCTCGTCGCTGTCGCTCCAGTTCGTGCGCGCGCCGAGCTGCTCCTTCACGCGCTCGAAAAAGAGCGTCCCGGGGAGCGGGTAGGCGACCGAGACGCCGACGTCGTCGGGCCGCTCGCTGAGGACGAGCTCGCGTGTCGCGAGGAGATCCGCCCAGGTCTCGCCCGTGTAGCCGAGCTGGAGGAACCACGCGACGCGGATGCCGTGGCTCCTGAGAAGGCGCGTCGCCGTCTTGACCTGGCCGATGCGCGTGCCCTTGTCCATCGCGTCGAGGATCCGCTGCGAGCCGGACTCGACGCCCATCCAGACCTCCTCGGCGCCGGCGGCGGCCAGTGCCGCGACGGCCGAGGGCGTCATGAGGTCGACGCGCGACTGCATCGTGAACGGGATCCTGACACGCCGCTCGGCGAGCGCCTCCGCGTAGGACTCCGTCCAGCGCGGCGAGAGGCCGAAGATGTCGTCCGCGAACCAGATGTGATCCGGGCGCACCGTGTCGGCGAGCAGGCGGACTTCGTCCGCGACGTTGCCGGGGCTGCGCTGGGCGTAGCGCGTGCCCCCAGAGCGGCTTGGCGCACCAGTTGCAGTGGAAAGGGCAGCCGCGCGTCGTCACGACGTTCCAGCTGAGCCGGCCGTGCGCGCGCGTCCAGGCCGTACGGTACGCCGCCGCGTCGACGAGGTCCCAGGCCGGCAACGGCAGCGCGTCGAAGTC
>JADJVE010000018.1 GCA_016716715.1 Acidobacteriota bacterium
CGCGCCAGATCCCGTCGACCTCGCCGAGGCCGCGAACGCCCACGGCGTGACGCTGCATCGGCCGGTACCCCGAGGCTTTGGGGATTTCGACCTGTCGGTCAGGCATGCTTCGGTGCCGCAGTTCACGGGCAGGCCATGAACGGGCGGCGCGGGATCTGATCGACGCGAACGAGAACGAGGGCCTCCACCTCGCCGTGGATCCCACGGGCGGGGTCGTGGGCTTCTGGCGCTGAGCAGGCGGGCGACGTGCGCCAGCCGGCGCGGCCGTGGATCTCGAGCGCCGTTCTACTCTCGCTGGGCTTCCCGGTCGAGGGCCTCACGGGCGGAAAGTCTCTCGAGATCGATCTCACGTCGTAGGCGCCGGGCGCGAAGGTTCGGACGCGCCGCGCCGTCGCTCTGCGCAGCGCCGTCAACTGCGCCACCGACCGCACCGTCTCTCGAACCTCTTCAGCACGGTCACGGCGCCGGGGTTCCCGATCCAGGCGCGCGTGACGTCGTCCGTGGCCGCCGAGAAGGGCCGCGTGAGGGTCGCGTTCGAGGTGACGATCCCGGCCTCGTCGCTCGCGCTCCTCCCCGCGGCAAACGCCCGCGTCGCGAAGATCGCCGCGTTCGTCGCGCTCCTCGACAAGGGCGTGACGTCACTCCAGCGCGCCGGTGCGCCAGGAATTCGGACGGGCGAGGACGCGTTCGCGGACGCCGAGGATCTTTCACGTTCACGAGCACGGCCGTCGTCAACCTGGGGCCGTGATCTCGATCGGCATCCTCGACGAGGCGACACAGGAGTCGGCCACGCCTGCATCGAGGTGCCGGGGCCCGCGAAGAAATAGAGCGAGCCCCTGATACTAACTTCCTTGAAAAACGCACCTCGGCCGGCACCATCGTCTTTCTGGATGCTGACTTACCTGACGCTGCTCCTCGGAATCGTCGTGGGGCCACGGGAGATCGAGCCAGCGCGCCGCCCGGGACGGCGGCGGTGGAGATCTTCCTCGATTTGGGAGGGCGTCGCGGCGGACTGCGCCGCCCTGGGACGTTCGCCGTGGACCGGCCCGGCCCCGCGCCCCACCACCCGGCAGACGTTGCCCGCCTGCGACGCGAGGGGTTGAGCCCGCTGGCTGCGTGCGCCAGCGCGTGAACCTCCTGAAGCCCGAGGCCGAGGCGGTGCTCGTCCTCCGCCCGGCAAGGGCGGCAAGGGGCGCGTCGCCACCCTTCGCTGGGAGGGCGCGGTCGGGAAGCCCTGCGCGATCTCGCTGGAGCTTCGACGGGTTGCCGCTTTCGGCGCCCGACCCGGAACGCATCGAGCTGCCTGCGTATGTTCCCGAGCGTCTTCACTTCCTGCAGGCCGTCGTCGAATTCCGAGGCGCGGCGCGCGCCGAAGCGGAGATCACGTTCGGGGGCGACCGACAGACCTCCCGCGCGCTTACGGCGGTCGCCCTGCGCGTCCCGGGCGGGTAGCTTTCCCCTCCGGCGGGAGGCGAGATGTCCGCGGTTCGCGGCGAACGGCGAGCGCGTCGTCGCGACGGAGAGCGGCGTGAGGCCTCGATCGTCTTTGTCCTCGACGGACTCTCCGCCCGCTTTCCGGGGAGCTCGCGGACTGGTCGATCCTCCCACGAGAGCGGGCATGTTCTTCAGTCAGCCCGAGGTGCATGTTCTCGCCTATGGCACGGAGGAATTCCGGCGCACGAACTGCGTACGACGTGCTTCCCCCGCTCGTTCCCGGCGTACCTGGGGAAAGGCCTCTCCACGCCCTCGTGGACGTCTTTCCGCCGGGGACGGTCTCACCTGCCCGCGCGTCGCGGACGCCGCAACGGCGGCGGGTCCTCGCGGCGTCATGGTCCCACCCGCGGGCCGTCGTCGTCATTCTGACCGGGAACCGACGCGAGCGCGCTCTCCGCCGCGCAGGCCCGCTCTTATCTTTGACCCGGCGTTCCGGTCGTCGTCTGACGGTTGCATCCGCGGCGCCGGAAGTGGCGGCGCGATAAGGCGGCGGCCGGCAGGTGAAGACACCTCCCAGACGTGCGGGTCGCGGTCAAGGAACGGAAGCCACGGTCCGGGAACAGCGGACCGTCGCGGAGGGCGCGCACCTCCCGCAGTCGATCTTCGTCACTGCGGTCACGCCGGCAGGCGTGGCGGTAGTCTGGTGAGCCCTCGTGCTGACCTTCCTGACGCTGCTCCCGATGGTCTGGGACCCTGGGACATCGAGCCCAGCGCCTGTAACGGCGGCGGTCGAGATCTCTGACGGGGGAAAGCGTCGGGCGACGCACCCGGCCACCCTGACGTTCCGGGTGGACTCGGCCCGGCCCGCGCCGCACCTCCTCGACGCCGTGGTGCGCGACGCCCGTGGTGTCGAGATCCCGCGCGCGCCTGAAGGTGAACCTCCCGAAGCCCCAGGTCGCCGTCCCGGCTCTTCTCCCGGGCAAGGGCGGGTCGCGCCGCCGCGTCCCGTCTGGGAAGGCGCAGGGCCGCCCCCTCGACGGTGAGGCCTTACGTTCGACGGGCAAGCCCCCTGGCGGTGCGGGGACCCGAGCGCATCGAGGTGCCGGCCTACGTTCCCGAGCGCCTCCACTTCCTCCGGGCCGTCGTGGAGTTCGGCTTCGAGGCGCGCGCCGAGGCCGAGATCACGTTCGGGGGACGCGACCGCGACGAGACGTCGCGAGAGCTGACGGCGGTTCCCGTTCGCGTCCCGCGCGGCACGCCCTCCAAGGCGGAGGCTATGAAGGGATGGCTTGTCTCTGGAGGCGAGATGCTTCGCATCGTCGCAGTCGAGGAGGGCGAGGCCTCGATCGTCTTCGTCCTCGACGGGGACGCCCCGCTGCCTTCAGAGACATGTGGCTCGGCAGGCTCTTCGACACGCGCGTCGGGACGTTCAGGGAGACCCGGAGGTCCGGGTGCTGTTCGCCTATTCGAGCAGAAGGCGGGCTCGCCAGACGTATGACTTGTACCGGCGTTCGTTTCCGCTGCCCGTCGTGCGGGATGATGGAGGTTCTCGCAAAGGCGACCGCGCCTGGGACCGGCTTTCCTGCCCGCGTCTCTCGCCGACGCGACGAGCGCGGCCGGGATCTTCGCGGCCACCTGGTCCCACCCGCGGGCCGTCGTCCTCACTCCTCACCGGCAACCCGGACGCAAGCGATGTCTCCCCTCGGCCGTGGGTTCGTATCTGGCGGACCTGGGGTCCCGCTCTTCGTCTGGATCGCGGGCTCCGCGGCGCCCGAGACCGCGCTGGAGTGGGGAGGCGGTCGGCCCGTGAAAACGCCAGCGAACCTCAAGGCCGCTGTCCACGCGTTGGAGCTCGAGGTCGAGCAGCAGCGGATCGTCTGGGTGGAGGGAGAGCACCTCCGCAGTCGATCTCGGTGACGTCGGCCGCGCCGAAGGGGCGTCACCGTCGCGAGGTGATCATCCCGGGGGCCGGATCGTCGAGGCGTCCGAAGGACTTAGCCGGAGCACGCGTTCGGCTCGACCGTCCACATCGCGTTCGCGACGCGCCAGGCGCCGTCCACCTTCACGAAGTCGAACACGTCGATTCCGCAGTGGCTCGTCTTGCCGTCGATCCAGAACTCGTACGGCGCCCAGACGACCGCGATCCGCCGCGGATCAGGACGGTGGGCGACCAGTAGCGCTCGCGATGCGTCCGAGCGTCGACGCTTGACGGTTCCACCCACGACGCGTTCGACCGCGACGTACGGCCCAGCCGCCGCCCTCGACGGCGCGGGCCCGGGACGTCATCCCGTCCGGCGTCTGCTCGCCGCCATCGCCGCGACGTCCTGCGCGGAGATCGCGAGCATGTAGCGGTCGAGCAGCACGAGCACCGCGCGCCTCCTCGGCCAGCGGATTCCCGGTCCGGGCGGACGACGCGGGCGGAGGGGCGGAGGTGCACGCAGAAAGCGCGAGGATCGCCGTCAGGCATAGGTTTCGCGTCATGTGAGTCCTCGAATGGGAATTGTGGGAGGTATCGGGATCGAACCGATGACCTGCTGCGTGTAAAGCCCGACGATGATCCCACGATGACCGCGGACGACGGCATCAACAACTTCCGATGCACCCCCTGCGCCTGCGGATGACCGCGAACCACTCCAGACGGCCCCCGTGAACTCCGTCCGTGAACTCCATGGAGCCCCCGCCGGGCAACCGGGAGGACGAACAGACCGATGGAGACCTCGAAGCCCTTCTCGCTCTCGATCAAGACGACCGCCTCGCTCTCCGGCCTGTATCGCTCGACCGCGTCGCTGATCGCCGTGAGCAACATGGTGGAGTCGGCCTCGGGACCGGCCCGCGCAGCCAGTTCCGCCATCGTCGCGCAGCGAACGTCTCCCTCGAACAGCGAGACGATGCAGCCGCGGTCTGTGCGCTGGTAGGCGAGGCGCGTGGTCGAGATCGACGTTCATTCCGGAGACAACGGTCAGCGGTTTTCGGGAACGGGGAGATACCGGAACACTGCCAGAGAGTTGTAGTTGTAGTAGCGCAGCTGTGTATCGGATCTGAGGAGGATGACGCCGTTGCCGCCCGCCTTCTTCGCGGCCTCGGCGATATTCAGCTCGAACGTGTTCGTCGAAATGGCCCCGTTTTGGCGCTCGTCATAAAGCCACCCGATGATCTGGAAGGGGCGTTCGGGAACCGAATGTCCAGACCTCAACACCATCCAAGCTGTGCGACACGCCGCCGGTACCCGTGAACGTCTTCGGACTGCTGGCTGCCGAGAACACCGGCGTGTAACAGCCGTCAAGAAGTGAGAGGCCGCTGACGAAGAGCGCAAGGGAGAGCGCGGTGCGGGTCCTTCTCATCCGCGAGTCCCTTCTCGACCGCAGGCCGGGCACTTCACGAGCGCCATGGTGGACTCCTCAGGGCAGATTTTCGCTCAGTTTACGCTGGGGTTCTCTAAGGGCGGCGCACACGACGACGCGGATGAGCGAGCGGTACGCGCGGCCTTCGAGGAAGCCATCCGCAGGCCGCAGAGGCACTTGACCGCGCCAATCAATCGAGCGCCGTGAACTCCTCCCGTCAACTCGTCACCACGAACGGCATCACGAGCGCGACGGGCGGGTCGCCATCTCGCAGGACGCAAACGAGATGGCTGGTGGGAGGTATCGGGATCGAACCGATGACCTGCTGCGTGTAAAGCAGACGCTCTACTGGTTGAGCTAACCTCCCGCCTTCATCTTACGCGGCGAGGCGGAACAAACCGGCGCATCCGGCACATACCCGGGGAGACGTGATGGAACGCTACAACCTCGTCGTGATCGGAGGCGGCTCCGGCGGCCTCGTCGTCGCCGCCGGCGGCGCGGGCCTCGGAGCGCGCGTCGCGCTCGTCGAGAAGCACGTCCTTCCCTACGAGCCGGTGGGCCGCGCGCCCGTCCAGGGCATGGGCGGCGACTGCCTGCAGTACGGCTGCGTTCCCTCGAAGGCTCTCCTCGCCGCCGCGAAGGCCGCCCACGCCGCGCGCCGCGCGGCGCGATTCGGCATCCGCGGCTCGGGCGATCCGGGCGTGCAGGACCTCGGGCCCGTCATGGACTGGGTGCGCTCGGCGCAGGCCGAGATCGCGCCGAACGACTGCGTCGAGCGCTTCGCGAGCCTCGGCGTCGACGTCCTTCTCGGCGTGGGCCGCCTGAAGTCGGCGCACGAGGTCGAGGTGAACGGGACGACGGTGTGGGGCCGGAACATCGTCGTCGCGACGGGCTCGCGCGCGCGCATCCCGGACGCGCCCGGCCTCGCCGAGGCCGGCTTCCTCACGAACGAGAGCGTCTTCGACCTCCGCGCGCTCCCGAAGCGCCTCCTCGTGATGGGCGGCGGCCCGATCGGCGTCGAGCTCGGCCAGGCGTTCCGCCGGCTCGGCTCCGAGGTCACGATCGTGTCGTCTTCCGCGCACATCTGCCCGAAGGAGGACGCCGACGTCGCGGCCGTCCTCGCGGCGGGCCTGCGCGGGGAGGGCGTCGTGATCCACGACGAGTCCTCGGCATCGTCGGTCGCCGGGCGCGGCGGCGCGAAGGTCGTGAACGTCAAGAAGAAGGACGGGACGACGTTCGACGTGGAGACCGACGCGATCCTCGTCGCCGCCGGCCGCCGCCCGAACGTGGGCGGCCTCGGCCTCGAGTCCGCGGGCGTCGCGTTCTCGGAGAAGGGCGTCGTGACGGACGCGAAATGCCGGACGAACGTCCCGTCCGTCTGGGCGATCGGCGACGTCGCGGGCCCGTACCTGTTCACGCACTGGGCCGGCTACCAGGCGGGGATCGTCCTTAGGAACACGCTCTCCCCGTCGCGCTCGCGAAATGCGACGTGGCGAATACGCCGTGGATCACGTACACGGACCCCGAGATCGCACGCGTGGGCCTCTCGGAGGAGGACGCGAAGGCGCAGGGTATTCCGCACCGAGTTTTCCGCGCCGGTTTCGCGCACAACGACCGCGCGATCTGCGACGGCACCGGCGGCGCGAACTTCATGAAGGCCGTCGTGGACCCGAAGGGCCGGATCCTGGGCGCCGCGATCGTCCACCCCCACGCGGGCGACCTCCTCGGCGAGGTCGTCCTCGCGAAGAAGAACGGACTCCCTCTCTCGGCGCTCGGCTCCGTCATCCACGCTTACCCGTCGCTCTCCGAAATCCACGGCGCCGTCGCGCGGGACGCGCTGAAGACGTCGCTCACGCCGGGACGCAAGGCTCTGCTCGTGAAGCTCGCCGCGTTCCTGAGGCGGTAGCCGCGTGCAGGAGCTGCTTCGGAGCTTCCAGGTCTGGGTCGTGGGCCTCGGGCCGATCGGGTGGATCCTCTACGCCCTCGTCTACGCGGTCTGCTGCGTCCTCTTCGTCCCCGCGTCGATCCTCACGCTCGGGGCCGGAGCGGTCTACGGCCTCGGGACCGGCACCGCGGTCGTCCTCGCGGGCGCGACGCTGGGCGCCACGCTCTCGTTCCTCCTCGCGAAGTCGGTCCTCCGAAACAGGATCGAGAAGATGACGGCGGGCAACGCGAAGTTCGCGGCGCTGGACAGGGCGATCGCGAAGGAGGGCGCGAAGATCGTCTTCCTCGTGCGGCTCTCCCCGGTCTTCCCGTTCACGTACATCAACTACGCGTTCGGGCTCACGGGCGTGCGCACGCTCCCGTACGTCCTGGCGTCGTTCGTCGGGATGATCCCGGGCACGTTCGCCTACGTGTACCTCGGAGCCGCCGCTGCGACCGCCGCCTCGGGCGGAACGGACGCGACGAAGAAGGCGCTCCAGATCGGCGGCGCCGTGGCCGCCGTCCTCGTCTCGATCTTCGTCGCGCGCGTCGCTTCGAAGGCGATCAGGGGCGCGGGCGTCGGCGAGACCTAGGGCTTCCTCACCGGCGTCTTCGTCGGTGCGAGCTGGAGCGTGGCCGGATTCACGCCGATCGGCGACACCGGCGCGGCGAGCGTGACGTCCGTCTCGGGTGAGGTGTTGTTCGCGGCCGTCGCCGTGACCTTGAATGAACCGTAGGGGAGCCCCATGAAGACGGCGACCCAGCCCGGCCCGGAAACCTGCTGAGCGTTCGCGGAGCCCTTGATCGGGGCGTTGCCGTGGCCCTTCGGGAACTGCCCGATGGCGAAGTGTCCGGCGTGATATTTCCCCGACGCGAAGTTCGGACCGCACGACGCTGTCGGCGCGACCGGCTTGCACGTCGCCCACACGTCCAGGGCGCTCGTCCAGTCGGCGTTCCCGTAGTTCACGACGAAGATCCAGTTGCCGTCCGGCCACACTTTGAACGGCGTCTGGATCATCGTCTGCGGGTTCAGGCCGGCGCCGGTCGTCGCCGGGCCCGTGGACGGCTTGTTGCTCTGGTCCGACGCGGCGGCGGTGAGCGCGGCTCCGAGGATCAGGGTTGCGGCGAGGACGGTCTTCTTCACGGATTCTCCTTTTTCACGGGGTCTACTTGACGCTGTCCGACAGGATCGAGTCGGTCTGGATCGTGCCGGGGATGTGGCTGACGTCGTCGAGAAGGATCGGCGTCGCCGGCGCGGTCCCGTCCCATTCGAAAACCGAGAGGGAGCCGTTTCGCTGCCGGATTTCGTCCATCCTCGAGAGGGGGCGGCCGAGGAGCAGGGCCATGAGGATGCGGTTGAACCGCCCGTGGGCCACGACGAGCGGCGCGTGCGGGTCGGCCGCCCTCAGGCGGCCGAGAAACCGTTCGGCCCTCGTCGCGGCCATCGCCGGGGACTCGCCGCCCGACGGGGCGAGGTCCGTCTCCCCCGCCCGCCAGCGCGCGCGCACGGCCGAGACTTCCTGATCGAGGACGCCGTCGAACGGCCGCCCCGACCAGACACCCCAGTCGAACTCCATGAGGTCCGCGTCGATCGAGAGCGGGAGGCCGTGCGGGGCCGCGACGACCGAGGCCGTCTCGCGCGCCCGCACCAGCGGGCTCGCCCACGCGGCGTCGAGGGCCTCTTCCGCGAGCCGGACCGCGAGCGCCTCGGCCTGGCGCCGCCCGCGGGCCGAGAGCGGCGTGTCGAAACGCGAGCCTTGCAGGGAGCCGGCGAAGTTGCCTTCGCTCTCGCCGTGCCGCACGAGCCGGATCAGCATGTTGGCGGCGGATTCTATGCCGAGAGCCACGCTCGCCTATCATCCGGCCCCTGATGGCCCGCTCCGCCCGCGACTTCCCGCTCGTCTCGGCCGCACTCGACGACGCGGCGATCCGCGCGCTCTTCACGGAGCGCTTTCTGGTCGCGACGGAGATCTACGACGCCCTCGTGGACGCGGCGTGCTGGAAGCTGCTGGGAGACATCGGCGCCCTCCCTTGGCCAGGACCGGGAGGAGAGAGAGACGAAGAGGATCTTCTTGCTCAATACCCCGAGCGCGCCCGCCCCGCGCTCCGGTACATGGTCGAGAAGCTCGTGGACGCGGGATTTCTTAGAAGGGTGAGTGAGCGCGGCGCGGCGGGTGAGGCCCCGGCGAGTCCCGGCGCCCCGGCCCCTATTAACCTTCTAAGAAAATCTTCATACGCCTTATCCCCGACCGGGGCGCAGCCCGGCGCGGTCGGTTCCCTCGCCGCCGAGCTCGCGGCCGCGGAGCCGGACGCGGCCGTCGGCGCCGAGATCGTCTCCCTGCTCGCGGACGAGGGCGCCGCGTTCCTCCGCGGCGAGAAGACGGGCGAGGAGATCCTGTTCTCCCCGGCGCGGCTGCCGCTCTGGATCCGGTACTTCTCGAACGCGAACATCCTCTATGCCATCAACAACACGCTCGGCGCCGAGGCGCTCACGCGCGTGCTCCCCGCGTCGGGCGCCGAGATCCTGGAGATCGGCGGCGGCTGCGGGAGCGCCGCGGAGGCCGCGCTCTCCCGACTCGGGACGCGCGTGGCGCGCTGGCGCTTCACGGAGCTCGTGCCGACGTTCGCGCGCCGAGGCGAACGCGCCGCCCGCGCGGCCGCGGCGCCGGGGACGCTCGTCGAGGCCGCAAAGCTGGACATGACGAAGCCCTGGGCGGAGCAGGGCGTCGTTCCGGGCACGTTCGACGCCGTCTACTCCGTGAACTGCTTCCACGTGGCGCCCGACCTCGGCTTCGTCCTCGCCGAGGCGAAGGCGGCGCTGAAGCCGGGAGGCGTCGTCGTCGTCTCGGAGTGCGTGAAGCCGGGCGCGCACCCGCCGCCGTCCTACGTCGATTTCGTCTTCAATTTCCTGGCGAGCTTCACGAACGTGACGCTGGACCCCGTGCTGCGTCCGAACCACGGCTTCCTGTCGCCGGCCGCGTGGCGCGCGTCCTTCGCCGCCGCGGGGCTCCACGGCGTGGAGGTCCTGCCGGACGTCGACGCCGTCGCCGCGCGCTTCCCGAAGTTCTTCGTGGGCGCGCTCGTCGCGCGCGCGTAGCCGCTCAGCTCTTCTTCTTCTTCGCCGCCGGGCGCAGCGCGCCGCGGTCCACGAAATACGCGACGTCCTCGACGACGTCCCGGTCCACGTGCCCGCCCTTCTCGTACTCGGCGGGTGCGCTCGGCCCCTCGCCCGCCACGAACAGGTGGTTCAGCTTCGGGTACGACCGGAATGCCGTCCGCGACACGTCCTTCAGCGCGCGCTGCCAGCCGGCGAAGTCCTTCATGCTCACCTGATAATCGCGTCCGCCCTGCAGGACGAGGACGGGGATGCCGAGCCCGGACAGCGTGAGCGCCGGGGTCTGGGACTTCAGCTCGAGCCAGTAGGACGGCGGGGCGCCGAAGATCGTGGCCGTTCCGGGCGCCATCGGGCGGCCCGCGTAGAGGTCCGCGAGCGCATCGGCCTCCCGCCGGAGCGCCGGAGCCGTCGCCTTCTGCGCGTCGCTCGCCTGCGGACCCGAGAGGGCCTCGACCTGGTCTTGCACGACCTGCGACATCGGGCGCGACGGCGCCGCGAGGAGGATGACGCCGGCCGTCCGGTTGTCGAGGAGCGCGATCCGCGGCGCGAGGAGCCCGCCGAGGCTGTGGCCGAGCAGGAAGACCTTCGCCGCGTCGACACCCGGCGCCGCGCGCAGGACGCCGAGCGCGGCAACCGCGTCGTCGAGGACCTCGTCCTTGAGCGTCATGTCGCGCGTGCCCGCGAGCTCCTTCGCGTACGCCTTCGTCCGCTTCTCGTACCGGAGGACGGCGATCCCGCGCGACGCGAGACCCTGCGCGAGATCCTGGAAGACGCGCGTCCCGCCGACGGTCTCGTCGCGGTCGTGCGGCCCCGAGCCGTGGACGAGGACGACGCCCGGGAACGGCCCCTCGCCCTTCGGCATCGAGAGCGTCGCCGGCAGCGTCACGAGCCCCGCGGCGACGGAGGTTTCCCGCTCGGTGAACGCCGCGGGCGTCACGTAGTCCGGCGCCTTCCACTCGGCTCTCGCGGCCGACTCCGGAGCGAGGAACAGCCCGGCGAGGCGCCCGTCGGGGCGGATCGTGAGCCGCAGCTCGGCCTTCTGCTTCTCGAACGTGCAGGCCGCGAACGCGAGCGTGAACTCGCCCGCGAACGACGTCCGGGGCTCCGCGCAGCCGCGCAGGGCGCCGGCGCGCTTCAGCGTGTCGGCCCAGAAGACGCGCAGGGCCGCGTCGGGCAGCGCCGCCTTCATCCGCTCGTCGAAACGCGACTCGAGGGCGGCGAAGTCGGCCAGTCTGAGCTCCGCGGCGACCTGCCGCGCGATGTCGGCCGCCGCGGCCGCCGGGAGGACCGAGACGTCCTCGGACCTGCCCCCGCGCCCTGGGGCCTGCCCGAAGGCGGACGGAGCGGCGGCGAGGAGGCACAGGAGGATGGCGAAGCGCATGAATCAGTTTACTCATGGAGCGCCCCCGATTCCTTCTGATACTGTCCGCGGTCGCCATGAAAATTCACGAATACCAAGCGAAAGAAGTTCTCCGCGGGTTCGGCGTCGCCACCCCCCGCGGCCGCGTCACGGACTCGCCGGAAGAGGCGGGACGGATCGCGAAAGAGTTCGGCGGGCGCGCCGTCGTCAAGGCGCAGGTTCACGCGGGAGGCCGCGGCAAGGGCGGCGGCGTCAAGCTCGCGAAGAGCCCCGAGGAGGCGGAGGCCCTGGCCCGCAAGATCCTCGGGATGCAGCTCGTCACCCACCAGACGGGCCCGGCCGGGCAGAAGGTCAAGAAGATCCTCGTCGAGGAGGCCCTGGACATCGCCCAGGAGCTCTACATCGGGATCACGCTCGACCGCGCGATCGGCAAGCCCGTCATGATGGTGAGCAAGCAGGGCGGCATGGAGATCGAGGTGGTCGCCGCGAAAGACCCGGGCGCCATCGTCAAGGAGCCGTTCGAGCCGTCGTGGGGCCTGCAGCCCTACCAGGCGCGGAAGCTCGCGGACGCGCTCGGCCTCACGGGCGAGACGCACAAGAAGGCCGTCGGCTTCCTGATCGCGCTCGCGAAGGCGTACGTCGCGACCGACGCGTCGCTCGCCGAGATCAACCCCCTCCTCATCACGGGGACGGGCGACGTCATCGCGCTCGACGCGAAGATGAACTTCGACGACAACGCGCTCTTCCGCCACACGGCGATCCGCGAGTACCGCGACCTCGACGAGGAGGATCCGCTCGAGGTCGAGGCCTCGAAGTTCGGCCTCAACTACATCAAGCTCGACGGCAACGTCGGCTGCATGGTGAACGGCGCCGGCCTCGCGATGGCGACGATGGACATCATCCAGTACGCGGGCGGCAAGCCCGCGAACTTCCTGGACGTCGGCGGCGGCGCGAACGAGGAGCAGGTCAAGAACGCGATGCGGATCATCCTGTCCGACGCGAACGTGAAGGCCGTCCTCATCAACATCTTCGGCGGCATCATGCGGTGCGACATCATCGCGACCGGCGTCGTGAACGCCGTGAAGGAGATCGGCATCAAGGTCCCCGTCGTCGTGCGCCTCGAGGGCACGAACGTCGAGGAGGGGAAGGCGATCCTCAAGAGCTCCGGCCTCGCGGTCATCCCCGCCGACGGCATGAAGGACGCGGCCGAGAAGGTCATCGCGTCGCTCGGAAAGGCGGCCTGACATGGGCGCGAACTGGATCTCGCAGGACACGAAGCTCGTGGTGCAGGGCCTCACGGGCCGCGAGGGCCGCTTCCACGCGCTCGCGAGCCGCGACTACGGCACGAAGGTCGTCGCGGGCGTCACGCCCGGCAAGGGCGGCACCGCCGTCGACGGCATCCCCGTGTTCGACTCCGTGGCTGCCGCCGTCAAGGCGACCGGCGCGAACGCTTCGATGGTGTTCGTGCCGCCGCCGGCCTGCGCGGACGCGATCATGGAAGCGTCCGACGCGGGCGTCGCGCTCATCGTCGCGATCACCGAGGGCGTCCCCGTCAACGACATGATCAAGGCGAAGGAGTACCTCGCCAGGGGCGCGAGCCGGCTCATCGGGCCGAACTGCCCCGGCATCATCCGCCCCTCCGCCAAGGTCAAGATCGGCATCATGCCGGCGCGCATCCACAAGGCCGGGTTCGTCGGCGTCGTCTCCCGCTCGGGAACGCTCACCTACGAGGCCGTCGGCCAGACGACCGCGCTCGGCTTCGGGCAGTCGATCTGCATCGGCATCGGCGGCGACCCGATCAACGGCACGAACTTCATCGACACGCTGGAGCTCTTCCGCGACGACCCCGAGACGCAGGCCGTCATCATGATCGGCGAGATCGGCGGCAGCGCCGAGGAAGAGGCCGCGGCCTGGATCAAGGCGAACCTCAAGAAGCCCGTCGTGTCGTTCATCGCGGGCCGGACGGCCCCTCCCGGCCGCCGCATGGGCCACGCCGGCGCGATCATCTCCGGCGGCAAGGGCACGGCGGCCGAGAAGGTCGACGCGCTGCGGGCGGCCGGCGTCCACGTCGCCGACTCCCCCGCGCTCATGGGCGAGACGCTGAAGAAGGCGCTCGGCAAGTAGTTTCGGGAGATCGATCCGGACGAGGGGCGCCTTCGGGCGCCCCTTTCTTCTGAATGGGGTCAATGCCGGGCGACGAATTCTTCCGGCGAGAGGACGCGGCCCGGGAAGGCTTTCGCGAGCTTTCGATCCGCAGTGACGAGCGGAAGGCCCAGGCGCTCGGCAACGAGGACGAACTCCGCGTCGTACGCCGAGGTTCTCCCCTCCGCAGCGAGCTTCAGGCAGGCTGCGGTCGCATCCTGGAGATCCGCATCCGTCACCAGCCGGTCCGCCTGTTCGAAGGCGTCGACAGCGCCGGCCAGACTCAGCTTTCCGGCGCGCATCGTCGTCGCGAGCGCATTGCGCAGCTCGGACCGCCAGAGGGCCGGGGCCACCCAGGCCGGATCGGCTCCGAGAACCGCGAGCGCGGCGTCCGTGCGTTCGCCGGGCACGACAGCGTAGGCGATCAGGTTCGTGTCGACGACGATCACGGTCGCCCCTCCCGCTTCGCTCGCTCGATCAGCGCATCCGTCATGATCGGTCGGGAGCCGAGCCGTTTGTGCAGGCGGCGGAGGTCGGCGATGACCTCCTCCGAGGAGCGTCTCCGACGCGCGATCGTGCCTTCGAGGCGGGAGAGCGCCTCCTGATTCAGGCTCCGCCGATTCTGCTTCGCTTCTTCCTTGAGCTGATCCACGAGCTCCTCGGGAACGTTCTTCAGGGTGAGCGTCGCCATGGTCGCCTCCGCATCCATTATGGATCCGTTCTGGTCCCCCGAACAAAGAGGCCTCCCTTCTTCGTGAGCCTTCGCTTCCGGTCGGCACTACCTTGAAGAGGATGGGCGCCTTCGTTCGGTTTTCGTTACTCGCCGCCGCGATCGTGTCGTTCGCGCCTGCGGCCCGCGCGCAGGTGCGCGCGCCGCTCCCCGCCTCGCCGGCCCCCGTGCCGTTCTCCCCGGCGCCTCTCCCGTCCCACGTCCCTGCCCCGGCGTCCGTGATGTGGATTGGCGCCCATCCCGACGACGAGGCGATCGCGGCCCCGCTTCTCGCGCGCTGGTGCCGCGACGGGCGCGCGCGCTGCTCCTTCCTGATCGCCACGCGCGGCGAGAAGGGCCCGTGCCTTCTCCCGGCGGGCTGCCTGCCCGACCTCGCGACGGTCCGAAGCGCGGAGGCGGCGGCATCGGCGGAGTTCTTCGGCGCGGATCTGATCCTCCTCTCGCTGCCGGACGGCGGAGGCGCCACAGCTCCTCCGTGGGCGCCCGGCACGCCGCGCGGGGCCGACCTCGCCGCGACGCTCGCCGCGTTCATTCGCGCGGAGGCGCCCGAGATCGTCCTCACGTTCGACCCGCGCCACGGGACGACCTGTCACCCGGACCACCGCGCCGTCGCGGATCTCGCCCTCGAAGCCGTGGTCCTGCTGAGCGCGCCGCCCCGCGTCTATCTCCTCGAGACCCGCGTAACGATCGATACCGAGGCGATCGCGTTCCACTTCGCGCCCGCGGCGCCGGGAACGATCCGTTTCGACGCGACCACCCCGCTCGCATCGACGGCCGGCCCGGCCTGGAACGCGATCGAATCCGACATGGAGCGCCACCCGAGCCAGTTCGACGCCGCGTGGCGGGCGGCCGTCTCGCACGTCCCCGAGAGCGACCGCGCCGTCTTCCTCGCGCCCGCGGCCGAGATCCTCCGGAAGACCGTGTCGGCCTGCCCGTAGCGCCGCGGCTCGGTTCTACGCCCCGAACTGCCTGAGATGGTGGTCGAGGTGCTTGTACATGAGCACGCCCCACTCGTCGCCCGTCATCCTTCCGAAGAACGAGTGAATGCGGCCGTCCGCGGCACGGGCGCCCGCGTCACAGAAGCGCGCCGCCACCGCGACGAGCCGCGCCTTCTCCTTCTCGAAGTCCCGCGGGTCGGAGACGACGAACGTCGGGTCCGTCGGAGAGTTCTTCGAAAGGGGCTCCGTTCCGTGAAGGAACTTCTTCTTGACGAACGGGGCCAGCACCTTGCCGATGAAAGCCTGCGTCTTCGGGACGTCGCCGGCGGCAACCTCCAGCGCGATCGCGCAGCGCGCGCACATCTGTGCGGGGTTCATCTTCCCCCACAGGCGCGCCGCGTCCGGCCGCAGCCCGTCGAGGCGGTCGAGCAGCTCCCGGCGGTCGGACGACTCGAAGAAACTCTTCATTCCGGAAGCCTATGCAAGACCGCCGGCGACGGCAAGCGACGCCCCGCCCGCGTATACTCCGCGGCCGCATGGAAAAAACATTCGCCATCATCAAGCCTGACGCCGTCGAGTCGAAGAACGCCGGGAAGATCCTTTCGCGCATCGAAGCGGAGGGCTTCCGGGTCGTCGCCTTCAAACGCCACAACATCACGAAGGCCGAAGCCGAGTCGTTCTACGGAGAGCACGCGGCCAAGGGCTTCTTCTCCGCCCTCGTCGCCTACATGACGTCGGGGCCCGTCTACGTCGCCGTCCTCGATCGCGACAATGGCGTCGCCCACTGGCGCGCCACGATGGGCGCGACGGACCCGGGCAAGGCCGACGCCGGAACGATCCGCAAGGAGTTCGGCCAGTCGATCGAGCGCAACGCGGTGCACGGCTCGGCGAACCCCGCCGACGCGGCCCGCGAAGTGACGTTCTTCTTCCCCGCCATCGATCTGCTCTGAAACACGACGCGTTGTAACGCGCGTCACACTTCTAGACCCTCGGGGCCGCCGCTGGCGGCCCCTTTGCTTTTCACATCGCAGAAAGGCGCCGACACTCCCCCGACACTCCCCATTGGACAGCCTCCATCCGGCGCCCGAAACCATGCTGATACAGAGACTTCCGCTTCTTCAGATGCTCCTCGCGCCCGCCTTGATGCTGGGCGCCGGGGTGTCGGCGCAGGTCTCCACGCCGGCAAAAACGACCAGTTCGGTCTCCGTCGGCTACGTAATGGTGCCTTTTGTCCTCACGGACCTGAAGGGAAAGCCGGTCGCGGACCTCAAGGAAAAGGACGTCACGCTCCTCGTGGACGGCCAGCCCGTCCAGACGGACCTCTTCTCGAGGAGCGACGACGCGCCCGTCTCGTTCACGATTCTTCTCGACAGTTCGGGCTCCATGGGCCTCGTCGGCAAGATGGGCGGCGCCCGCGCCGCGGTGCGCGCGCTCGTCGAGCAGAAGCTGCCGGGCGACGACTTCTCGCTCTACGCCTTCTCTTCGGGGGCCGTCCGCGAAATCGTGCCCTTCACACCGGACACCGCGAGGCTCCTCGCGGCCGTCGACGCCGTGACGCCCCACGGGCGCACCGCGTTCTACGACGCGCTCGCCCGGATGCCCGACCGCACGCTCCTCGGGCGGAACGGGTCGCGCGCGATCATCCTTCTCACCGACGGGATCGACAACGCCTCCGAGCTCACGCGAGACGACCTCGCGACGCTCCTCGAGGGCGTCGACGTGCCCGTTTATCCGATCGGCCTGCGCTCTCCCGGCGCGCCGCTCGTCCCGCAGCCCGGCGTGACGCCCGAAGCGATGCTCAACCTCGACATCCTTGCGCACGTCGCGCGCCTCACCGGAGGGCTCCTCTCGATCGTCGACGAACCCACGCAGCTGCCGGCCGCGATCGCACGCGTCGAGAAGGACCTGCGCACGCAGTACCTCATGGGCTTCACGCCCACGGGCGCGGGGCCGGTCCGCTACCGACGCATCTCATTACGACTTTCAGGCCCCGCAAGACCCGTCCGCGTGAGGGCGGGCTACCGGGGCACGCTGCCGCCCATCAAGGGCGGCTGAACAACGGAACAAGGAGGACTCATGAAGGTTCACGTCACTCTCCTCGCGGCCGCCGTCGGCCTGTCGCTCGTCGGTTGCGCGACGACGACCGACATCGACAAGAAGATCGCCGAGTCGCAGACCAAGACCGACAAGAAGATCGAGTCGGTCGAGACGCAGGTCGAGCAGCTCCAGGAGGGCCAGAAGGCCACCGCGGGCAAGGTCGACGAGCAGGGCAAGCAGATCGAGCAGCTCGGCCAGTCGGCCAAGGACGCGCTCGCCCGCGCCCAGGAAGCCCGTGTCCTCGCGAAGGGCAAGATCGTCTTTCAGCAGTCGTTCGCCGAGGACCGCGTCCGCTTCAAGGTCAACTCCTTCGAGCTGACGAAGGAAGCGAAATCCGCGCTCGACGAGTTCGCGCAGAAGGTCCTCCTGCTCGACAAGGGCGTGTACCTCGAGATCCAGGGCCACACGGACGACACGGGCGGCACGGACTACAACGACCAGCTCGGCCAGCAGCGCGCCGAAGCCGTCCGCCGTTACCTCGCCCGGGCGCACAAGCTCCCGCTGGGCCGCATGTCGACGATCTCCTACGGCGACACGCTCCCCGTCGAGACGAACAAGACCGCGCTCGGCCGCTCCAAGAACCGCCGCGTCGTGATCGTCGTCCTCGAGTAGAGAACCAGAAAAAGAAGGACCGGAAGATTCTGCAGCGGGCCCTCACGGGCCCGCTGATTTCTTAGAAGGGTGTATTTCTTTCTAAGAAATCTTCTCTCTCTTCCTCTTACTTCTTCTTTCTTGCCCTCTTCCTCAAATCATCCAGCAGCTTGAGGAAGTCGCCCGGAGGGTCCGCGTCCAGCGAGACCGCCTTGCCTTCCTCGGTCTTCCACCCGAGGTGCCCTGCGTGGAGCGCCTGGCGCGGGAACGGGACGGGGAACGGCTTGGCCTTGCGGTCGCGATAGACGGAGTCGCCCACGAGGACGTGCCCTGCGTTCGCGAAGTGGATGCGGATCTGGTGCGTGCGCCCGGTCTTCAGGCGTGCCTCGACGAGCGTCGCGATCCCGAAGCGCTCGAGCACCGTCCACTCCGTGATCGCCTTCAGGCCCGTCTCGCCGGCCTTCACGACGCCGCGGCGCCGCTCGCCCGGCTCGGCCACGAGGTCCTTGTCGAAGGTGCCGGCGTCCCCCGTGAGGTCGCCCTCGACGACCGCGCGGTAGCGCCGGTCCATCGTGTGCGCGCGGAGCTGCGCCTGCATTCCGATCAGGCCGCGGCGGCTGCGCGCGAAGACGAGGATGCCGGACGTCTCCTTGTCGAGACGGTGAACGATGGACACGTACGTCCGCGCGCCACCCCCGTGCCGCTTCTGGACGTACGTCGAGACGCGCGCGAGGAGCGTGTCCTTCTCCTTCGCCTCGGTCGGGTGCGTGAGGAGGCCGGACGGCTTGAAGACCGCGATCGCGTCGTCGTCCTCGTAGAGCACCTTGAGGGCGGTCGCGACACGGCGTTCGATGCGGCGGTCGCGGTCCCACTTCAGGTCGGCGCCCGCGTGCACGAGCGCGCCGGGGTCGTTCACGACGGCGCCGTCCACCATGACCTGGCCTTCGATGACGGCGCGCTTCAGCCGGGCGCCCGAAAACTCGGGGTAGCGGGCCCGGAGCGCCGGGACGATGCGGGAGTCCATGCCCCATCCTCGCACGCCGCGCCGGGTAGACTCGCGCCATGGCCGAAAGAACCGTCTTCGCGCGCCGCCGGGCGCGTTTCTTCGACTCGATGGGAGAGGGCGTCGCGCTCCTCTTCGCGGCCCCCGAGGCCGCATTCGGGCACGACGTTCACTACCGCTACCGCCCCGATCCCGACTTCTTCTACCTGACGGGCTTCGCCGAGCCGGGCGCGACCGCGGTCCTCGACGCGGACGCGAGGACGTTCACGCTTTTCGTCCTGCCCCGGGACCGCGAGCGCGAGACGTGGGAAGGCCGCCGGGCCGGTCCCGAGGGGGCCGTCAAGACGTTCGGGGCCGACGCGGCGCATCCCGCCCGCGAGCGCGACAAGCGTCTCCCCGACCTCGTGCGCAAGTCGCGCGTCCTCCACCACGCCCTCGGTCTCTCGGACGCGAGCGACCGCCTCGTGGCCGGCCTCCTCGCGCGCTTCCGGCGCGAGGCCCGTCACCCGAAGCGCGGCCCCGTGACGGTCTCCGACCCGACGGACCTCCTCCACGCGATGCGCCTCGTGAAGTCGCCCGAGGAGATCGCGTTCCTCGAGCGGGCGGCCGCGATCGCCGCATCCGCGCACCGCGACGCGCAGCGGACCGCGCGGCCCGGCCGGTACGAGTACGAGGTCGAGGCCGCCGTCGACCGGCGCTTCCGGTCGATGGGCGCGAGCGGACCGGCGTATCCGACGATCGTCGCGTCCGGCGAGAACGCGACGATCCTTCACTATGTCGAGAACTCCCGCCGCATCGCCGCGGGGGACCTCGTCCTCTTGGACGCGGGCTGCGAATACCGCGGCTATGCCTCCGACGTGACGCGGACGTTTCCGGCCTCGGGGCGCTTCACGCGGCCCCAGGCGCGGCTCTACGGGGCGGTCCTCGCGGCCCAGCGCGCCGCGATCGCGGCCGTCAGGCCCGGCGCACCGTGGGACGCGCCGCACGAGGCGGCGCGGGCCGTCCTGCTCGACGCGCTGCTCGACCTCGGCCTCCTGAAGGGCCGGCGCGAGGCGCTGAAGAAGAAGAACGCCGCCCAGCGCTTCGCGCTCCACCACACGTCGCACTGGCTCGGCCTCGACGTGCACGACCGCGGGCGCTACCGCGACGAGCGCGGCCGGCCGCGGCCGCTCGAGCCGGGCATGGTTCTGACGATCGAGCCGGGCCTGTACGTACGGCCCGACGAGGCGCGCGTCCCGAAGGAGTACCTCGGGCTCGGCATCCGAATCGAAGACGACGTCCTCGTGACGGAATCCGCCGCCCGCGTCCTCACGGAGGGCGCGCCGAAGGCCGGCTGATCCGGTTCCTTCACTTCCATTTCGTCCCGATCTCTCCCTCGACGAAGACCTTGAGCCAGTAGTAGCAGTGGCAGCCGTCGCCACATAGCGTGAGCCACGAGACCTCGTGAGTCGCGTGGCTGGTGCCCGCACCCTTGTGCGAGGTCATGAACCAGTTCGTGCTGCCGGCCCCGCGCACCAGCTCCCACGAGTGAATGACCCAGCCGTTGTGCAGGGTGACCGAGAACTTGTCGACGCCGCCGTCCCCGCCCAGCGGATCCCAGGGGCCGGTGTAGTGCTCGCACTGCGCCTTGCCCCAGACGTCCACGCACCGGTCGTCGTCGCTCTCCGTGGAGGCGATGCCGACGTAGTCCTTGAACGGAAGGAGAACCACCTCGCGCCCCGCGCGGTAGGTGATGAACGGGCTCGTCCCCGTCCCGACCTGCGTCTTGACCTGCAGGATTGCCGGCTGCGTCGTAGCGGTCTTGAACGCCGGATGGTCGGCCGGAATCTGTCCCGCGACGCCTTTCGGGCTCCACTGAAGACTCCCAACGGGGATCTGCTGGTTCGTCTTCGACAGGACGAGAACGAACTGGCCCGGCGTCGCCGTGAAGCCGCACCCCGCCACCATGACCCAGCCGCCCGGCGTGATGTTCGAGAGCGGAAACACCGAGTCGACCTTCGGGGCCGGGCAGTCCGGCTGGGGAGGGTCCGGCTTGGTGGCGAAGGGCGTGGAGACCCGCCGGAACGCCTCCTGCAGCTTCGCGCCGTCGACCTGCAGTTTCGCCGCCGACCGCGTGGCCAGCTCCGCGTTCAGCTTCGCGAGCTGAGACGCCTCGGCGCCCGCCGCCGGCGCCGCCGACTGGACGTCGGGCTTCGGCTTCCGCCTTCCCGCCGCTTCCAGCTCGGCCTTCGTCAGCACCCGGCCGTCGGCGAGGCGGATCTTCGCATCGGGCGGAAACAGACGGAACTTCTCCTTCGCCTGTTTCTTGCCGCCAGCGGACAATTCGGCCTGCGTCACGATTCCGGACGGGGCGGCGCCGCGGGCCGCCTCCGCGGAGATGAGCGCGACCAGCGCCGCCGGGAAGACCACGAAGCGAGCGAATCGGGGCGTTGCTTTCGGCATGGCGTTTCTACCCTCGGTGGAGGCACTCGACGAATCGCGGCGGAAAGGGCCATCAAACGGGTTGGCGTATTCTGACGGAGAACGCCCCGAAAGCCCCCTGATCGTGTTTCGTTTCCTGCCGCTCGTCCTGAAGAACCTGCTGCGCAAGAAGACGCGGACGATCCTGACCGTCGGCTCGATCCTGCTGCCCGTCTTCCTCGTCGCGTTCATGGCGACGTTTCTCCGGACGCTGAACCTGCCCGACCCGGCTCGCGAACGCGGCCTCTACCGGCTCGTCACGCGGCACAAGGTCGGCCTTACGACGTCGCTGCCCCAGGCCGTCATGAACCGGATCGCGCCGCTCGAGGGCGTCCGCGCGATCACGCCGATCGACCGCTTCGCCGGGCTCTACCGGGACGCGAGCGCCGGGAACGTCTTTCCGCGTTTCGCCGTGGACCCCGAGCAGTTTCTCCAGGTCTTCGACGACGCGAAGATCGTCCAGGGCTCGGCCGAGGAGTGGAAGCGGGACCGCGCGGGCGGCCTCGTGGGCGTCGCGCTCGTGAAGAAGTACGGCTGGAAGGTCGGCGACGCCGTGACGATCAAGGGGACTCTGTACCCCGTGGACCTGACGTTCACGGTCCAGGGCGTCTACAGCCTGCCCTACGAGAACTCCGCCAGCATCTTCTTCCACCGCGCGTACCTCGAGGAGGCGTGGCCGCCGTTCCGCGGCACCGTCTCGACGATCTGGACGCGCTGCGCGGACGCCGCCTGCGCCGGGCGCCTGCCGAAGCAGATCGACGACTTCTACGAGAACTCGCCGAACCCGACGAAGACGGAGAGCGAGAACGCGTTCACGCTCGGCTTCGTCTCGCTGCTCGGGAACGTCCAGCTGCTCCTGACCGCGATGGGCGTCATCATCATCGGCGTCGTCGTCGTGATCGCGGCGAACACGATCGCCCTCAACGTGCGCGAGCGCGTCGTCGAGGTCGCCGTGCTGCGGACGCTCGGCTTCTCGCGCCCGAGGATCGTGGGCCTCGTCATGAGCGAGAGCCTCGTGCTCGCCGGAGTGGGTGGACTCCTCGGGTTCCTGGCCTTCGTCGCGGCGTTCTCGCGCCTCAAGGGCGCGCTCATGGAGACGCGGATGGCGCCGTTCGCGGCGGGGATGAAGATCTTCCCCGAGGTCGTCGCGCTCGCGGCGGGCGTCGCGCTGGCCGTCGGCGTCCTCTCGGCGATCGTCCCGGCCGTGCTGGCCGCGCGGCGGCCGATCGTGGACGGCCTGCGCGCGTCGTGAGCCGGACCGGCTAGAGCCAGCGGCGCGTGCGCGCCTTGAATGCCCGGTACTCGTCCCCGAACCTCCGCTCGAGATAGGCCTCCTCGCGGCCGATCACGAGGCGGCGCAGCGCGAGCCAGACGAGCGGGAGCGCAACGAGGACCCACGGCGTGTTCGCGACGAGCGCGATCCCCACGAACCCGACAGACAACCCGACGTACATCGGGTTGCGGGAGAACCGGTAGGGCCCCCACGTGACGAGGGCGCTCACGGGATGGTTCGGGTGCGGCGTCGTCTTCGCCCGGACGAACGTGAAGAACGCCCACCCCCCGAACGCGAGCCCGGCGAGGGAGATGGCGGCGCCGGCGAAACACGCCTCGCCCTCGAGCCGCGGCGGGAAGAGCGGCACGGGCGCGAGCCACTTGAGCAGGAAGCCGGCGGTGAGTCCGACCCCGAAGAGCACGGGCGGAATCACCGGGACGTTCGCGTGGTCATTGCCGGACACGGCCCGTCTATTTCGCGATGCCGAACCGCGTCAGCAGGAACGCCTCGTCGAGCGCGATCTCGTGGAGGAAGTCGTAGCGCCCGGACGCGCCGCCGTGCCCGGCCGCCATGTTCGTCTTGAGAAGGAGCGGTTTCGCGTCCGTCTTGAGCGTGCGCAACCGCGCGACGTACTTCGCGGGCTCGTGGTAGAAGACCTGGCTGTCGTTGAACGACGTCTTGACGAGCATCGCCGGATACGCGCCCTTCTTCAGGTTCGTGTACGGGCAGTACCGCTTGATGTACTCGTACTCGTCCTTCGTCGCCGGGTTTCCCCACTCCTCGTACTCGCCGACCGTGAGCGGCAGCGTGGCGTCGCTCATCGTGTTCAGGACGTCCACGAACGGCACGTGCGCGATGACGGCGCTGAAGAGATCGGGCCGCATGTTCACGACGGCGCCCATGAGGAGGCCGCCCGCGCTGCCGCCCTCGGCGGCGAGGCGATCCCTCGCGGCGATTCTCTCCGCAACGAGAGTCTCGCCCGACGCGATGAAGTCCGTGAACGTGTTCATTTTGTTCTTCATCCGCCCGGCGTCGTGCCACGCCTTGCCCATCTCGCCGCCGCCGCGGATGTGCGCGACGACGTACGCGAACCCGCGGTCGAGGAGCGGGAGCCGGTCGGACCGGAACGAGACGCCGATCGAGATGCCGTAGGAGCCGTAGCCGTAGAGGAGCGTCGGGAACGGCCCGTCCTTGAGCGTCTTCGTCTTGCCGTCGGCCGTCTTCGAGCGCCAGACGATCGAGAGCGGGATCTTCGTCCCGTCCGCCGCCGTCGCCCAGAGGCGCGCCGAGGAGTACTGCGTCCGGTCGTAGCCCGGGACCTCCCACTCCTTGAGGAGCGTCGCCTTCCGCGCGTCCATGTCGTAGTCGAAGACGGACTGGGGCGTCACGAACGACTGGTAGCCGTAGCGGAAGACCTTCGTGTCCCAGACGCGGTTCGTGTCCGAAGAAGCCACGTAGACGGGCTCGGGGAACGCGACGGTGTGGGAGTCGCCCTCGTGAAGCTCCGAACCGTGAACCGCTGCAGGCCGTTCGTGCGCTCCCTCGAGGACGAGGTGGTCCTTGAAGAGGTCGATCCCGGCTAGCATGACGTCGGCGGGCGGTGCGGGACGATCTCCTTCCAGCTCGCGCGGCCCGGCGCGGCGACGGGAGCCGTCACGAGCCGGAAGTTGCGGCCGCCGGAGTTCGTCCGGATGTAGAAGAGGTCGCCGCGGTGGTCGACGTCGTACTCGTGGTCCTGCTCTCGCGCGGCGACGAGCGCCCACTCGCCCTCGGGCGCGTCGGCCTTCAGCACGCGGGCCTCGGACGTCGTGTGGCTGGAGATCTCCACGACGAGCCACGCGCCGCTGCGTGTGCGGCCGACGTGGACGCCGAACCGCTCGTCCTTCTCCTCCAGAAGGAGCACGTCGGCGGACGCGGGGGTTCCCACCTTGTGCCGATAGAGACGGTGCGAACGCTTCGTCGTCTCGTCCTCGACGGAGTAGAAGAGGGTCTTCCGTCGAGGCCCACGCGACGCTCGTGACGCGCAGCATCCGCTCGGGGGGAGCGCGCCTGTCTTCAGGTCCTTGATCGCGAGCGTGCTACTGGCGGAACCCCGTGTCGTCCCGGTCGAGTACGAGGAGGCTACCGTCGTCCCGACGGGCGCAGAGTGGGGCCGAGCGACATGAACTTCTTCCCTCGGCGAGAGCGCGTTCAGGGTCGAGGGGACCTGCTCGCGCCGTCCCCTCGCGCTCTTTCCGGCAGTGAATC
>JADJVE010000019.1:300000-384516 GCA_016716715.1 Acidobacteriota bacterium
CGCGCATTCGACCTGCATCCGGACGGGAAGCGCTTCGCGATCCTGAAGCCGCCGGATTCCCAGGCCGACGTCCGGCACGACAAGGTCGTCTTCGTCTTCAACTTCTTCGACGAGCTCAGGCGCGTCGCGGGGACCGGGAAGAAGTGACGATCGCCGCCGGAACCCGCCTCGGACCGTACGAGGTCCTCTCGCTCCTCGGCGCCGGGGGGATGGGGGAGGTCTACCGGGCGAAGGATCCTCGCCTCAATCGGGAAGTCGCGGTCAAGGTCCTGCCTGAAGATCTCTTCGAAGGTGAAGAGAGAAAGCAGCGCTTCGAGAGAGAGGCGCGCCTCCTCGCAGCGCTCAATCATCCCGGAATCGCCGCGATCTACTCATTCGAAGAAGTCGCCGGGCGGCATCTCCTCGTCATGGAGCTCGCCGAAGGCGAAAGCCTCGACAAGAAGATCGCGTCGGGCGCTCTTCCACTCGAAGAATCTCTTTCTCTTGCCCGGCAGATCGCCGAGGCGCTGGAGGCGGCGCACGACAGGGGCATCGTCCACCGCGACCTCAAGCCGGCGAACGTCGTCGTCTCGGGCGAGGGACGGGTGAAGCTCCTCGACTTCGGCCTCGCGAAGGCGTTCGAGAACGAGAACGGATCATCGCCGGAGATCTCCGCTTCGCCGACTCTCACGGCGCGCGCAACGGCCGCCGGCGTGATCCTGGGGACGGCGGCGTACATGTCGCCCGAGCAGGCGCGCGGCAAAGCGGTGGACAAGAGAGCCGACGTCTGGGCGTTCGGGGTCGTCCTGTTCGAAATGCTCACGGGAAAGCGTCTCTTCCATGGCGAGACGGTGAGCGACACGCTCGCGGCCGTCCTGCGGGATCCGGTGGACTTCGGGAAGCTGCCGCCGTCGACGCCACCGTCCGTGCGGGTCCTGCTCGAGCGCTGCCTCGAGCGCGACCCGAAGCAGCGCCTGCAGGCGATCGGCGAATCGCGCATCGCCCTCGAAAGGACGATCGCCGGAAGCTCGGGCGTGCGTGCCGGGAGTCCACGTGAGACCGCACCGGCGCCGCGAGCGAGCCGGATTCCTCTCTATCTCTCCTGGGCGATTGCGGCCGCGTGTGCGGCCGCGGCGGGGGCGCTCGCGCTGCGCGCCCGCGCCCCCGAGGAGCGCGTCTACCGCGCGACGATCAACCCGCCCGAAGGAACGGTCTTCGCGGTCGACACGACGCAGCCGGGGCCGGCCGTTCTCTCGCCGGACGGGCGCAAGCTCGCGTTCACGGCCCGCGGGGCCGACGCGAAGGTGCGGCTGTACGTCCGGTCGCTCGATTCCGTCGAGGCGCGGCTGCTCGCGGGGACCGAGGGCGCGCAGTTCCCGTTCTGGTCGCCCGACGGGCGCTTCATCGGCTTCGGTGCGGACCAGAAGCTCAAGCGGATCGAGGCTTCGGGTGGTCCGCCGTCCGTCATCTGCGCGACGACCGACTTTCCCAAGGGAGGAGCCTGGAGCCCGGCCGGAGTCATCGTCTTCGCGCCGGCGTCCGGCGGCCCGCTCCACCTGGTTTCCGAGAACGGCGGCGAGTCGAAGCCGATCACGAAGCTCGACGTAAAACGGGGCGACAACTCGCACCGGATGCCGTTCTTCCTTCCGGATGGAAAACACTTCCTCTATCTCGCGCGCATCGCGAGCGCGCTTCCCGCGGAAGGCCATCAGCTCCTGGTGGGCTCGGTCGACGGCGGCGAGTCGAGGGCCATCGTCCGCTCGCCGGCGGCCGCGGAATACGCGTCGGGGCACCTCCTCTTCCTGCGCGACCGGGCGCTGATGGCACAGCGCTTCGATCCCTCTCGTCTGACGCTGGAGGGCGAGCCGCACCCCGTGGCCGAGAACATCAGCGTGCTCACGGGCGCTGCCAAGGCTCTCTTTTCCTCCTCTCAGGCCGGGGTCCTCGTCGCCCAGGTCGGAGCGGCCGTCGTCCTGGGGGCTCAGCTCGACTGGGTGGATCGTGGCGGCAAAGTGCTGGGCTCGCTGGCCGATCGCGCGCCCTACGACGAGGCCAGCATCTCGCCCGACGGCAGGAGCGTCGTCGTGTCGGCCCTCGACCTGAAGGCAGGTACGCACGATCTCTGGATCTGCGACGTCGCGCGGAACCTCAAGACGCGGTTCACGTTCGAGCCGGGGGAGGAGCTCACGGCACGCTGGTCCCCGGACGGGCGGTCGCTGGCCTACGTTTCCAATCGCGGCGCCCAGCAGGGCCTCTACCGCAAGCAGGTCGAGGGCTCAGGCGTGGAAGAGCTGCTGTACGCGTCGGAATCCGTGAAGCTCCCGAGCGGCTTTTCGCCGGACGGAAAGCTCCTCGCCTATCAGGAGCTTGGTACCGAGACGAACTTCGACATCTGGATCCTGCCGCTGACGGGAGACCGGAAGCCGTATCCGTTCCTCAAGACCAGCTTCAACGAGGCCAACGCCGCTTTTTCTCCCGACGGGAAGTGGCTGGCGTACGACTCGAACGAGTCCGGCCGGAACGAGGTCTACGTGGCCCCGTTCCCCGGCCCCGGCCGAAAGTGGCAGGTCTCGGCCCAGGGCGGGGGGTATCCCTCCTGGCGTCAGGGCGGGAAGGAAATCCTCTATCAGGAGCTGCAGACGAACAGGGTCTTCTCCGTTCCCGTGACCCTCAAGGGCGATACGCCGGACTTCGGGCGGGCCGCGGAGCTCTTCGTGGCGCCGCAGCCCCTCGCGGGAATCGCGTCGCGATGGGACGCGACGGCAGACGGAAAAAAGTTCATCGTGATCCGGCCGAATCAGACGCGGGAGACAGGGTCGTTGACCCTCGTCGTGAACTGGACGGCGGAGCTGAAGGGGAAGAAATGAGCCCGATTACGCTCGCCGTCTTCGAGGCCAGCCTGAAGCGCTGCGAGGCGCGTCCCGACTTCTTCGACGTGTTCTACGCGAGGTTCCTTGCGTCCTCCCCGGACGTGGCCGAGAAGTTCAGGGGCACGAACTTCGAACGCCAGAAGGAGCTGCTGCGCATTTCGCTCCATCACCTTCTTCTCGTCGCGCGCGATTCCAAGCAGGGACCGGACCCATATCTCGAGGACATCGCCGTCAAGCACGGGTCCGGCCATCTCGCGATCGGCGCCCACATGTACGACCTCTGGCTGGACAGCCTGCTCGAGACCGTTCGCGAGTGCGACCCCGAGTGCTTCCCGGAGGTCGAGACCGCCTGGGAGGAAGTCATGATGGTCGGGATCCACTACCTGTGCGCGAACTACGAGGGGCGGCACCGCAAGTGACGCTCGCCGCCGGCAGCCGCCTCGGGTCGTACGAAATCCTCTCGCCGCTCGGCGCGGGAGGGATGGGCGAGGTCTATCGTGCGACCGATTCGCGACTCGGGCGGTCGGTTGCGATCAAGGTGCTGCCGGAAGATTTCCTCGAAAGTGAAGAGAGCAAGCTCAGGTTCGAGCGGGAAGCGCGCACGCTTGCGTCGCTGAATCATCCGAACATCGCCCATCTCTATTCATTCGAGGAAATCCCCGGCTCTTCCGCGTCGTCTCCGCGCCACCTTCTCGTCATGGAGCTCATCGAGGGCGAGACGCTCATGGAGCGCCTCGCCGGCGGCCCGCTCCCGCCCGAGCAGCTCCTGAAGGTCTCGGTCGAGATCGCGGCCGCGCTCGAGGCGGCGCATCACGCCGGCATCATCCACCGCGACCTCAAGCCCGGGAACGTCATGCTGACGAAGTCCGGCGTGAAGCTCCTCGACTTCGGCCTCGCGAAGGTGGCGGCGCCGGCGGTGAAATCGTCCTCGGTGACGTCGCTCCCTACCGAGATGCCGCGGGCGATCACGCAGCAGGGGACGATCCTCGGGACGTTCCAGTACATGGCGCCCGAGCAGCTCGAGGGCAAGGAATCCGACGCGCGCAGCGACATCTTCTCCTTCGGAGCGGTGATCTACGAGATGGCGACCGGGAAGAAGGCCTTCGACGGGAAGAGCCACGCCGCCCTGATCTCGTCGATCCTCAAGGACGAGCCGCCTCCCGTCTCGGCGGCCGCGCCCATGACGCCTCCGGCGCTCGACCGCGTCGTGAAGACGTGCCTCGCGAAGGATCCCGAGGACCGGTTCCAGACGGCTCACGACATCAAGCTGCAGCTGCAGTGGATCGCGGAGGGCGGCTCGCAGGTCGGCCTTCCCGCCCCGGTCGCTCACCGCCGGAAGAGCCGCGAGCGTCTCGCGTGGGGCCTTGCCGCGGCGGCGACGGCGGCGGCGGCCGTTCTCGCATTTGGATTCGTCCGCCGCGCGCCCGCGCGCCCCAAGCTCGTCCGATTCGAGATCGCGAACCCGGACGGGATCACGTCGATCGACGCGCCCCGCATCTCTCCGGACGGCCGGCACCTCGCGTTCAACGCGACGGATTCATCCGGCAAGAGCCGCATCTGGGTGCGGCCGCTCAACGCTCTCGTCGCCCAGCCTCTCGCCGGCACCGAGGACACCACGCGACCCTTCTGGTCGCCCGACAGCCGGTACCTCGGCTTCTTCGCGGAGGGCAAGCTGAAGAAGATCGACGTCTCGGGCGGGCCGCCCCAGAAGATCTGCGACGCCCCGGGGGGCGCCGACGGCTCGTGGGGCGCCGAGGGCGTCATCCTGTTCGACGGGACCGGCACCCAGCCCATCAACCGCGTTTCGGCCGCGGGGGGAATTCCCGTCGTCGCCATCAAGCCCGACGCCTCGCGCAAGGAGGGCCAGGTCGGCTGGCCGGAGTTCCTCCCGGACGGAAAGCACTTCCTCTACATGGCGATCGGCCAGAAGGCGGAAGACAGCGCGTACCGCATCGGGACCCTCGATTCGGCGGAGACGAAGCTCCTCGCGCCGGCGCAGACGATGGTCACGTACGCGCCACCCGGATATCTTCTCTTCGTGCGGGACAAGACGCTCGTCGCCCAGCCCTTCGACGCGAAGGCCCTCAAGACGACCGGCGAGCCGACTCCGCTGGCCGAGCACGTCGGGACCGACAACGTCGGCCTCGCGCTCTTTTCGGTCTCGCGCGACGGGACCCTCGCGTATCGCACGGGCGAGCGGGGAGACCGGTTCCTCTGGGTGGACCGCTCGGGCAAGGAGGGCGAGGTCGTGGGCGACCCTGGCGACGCCCACAACCCGGCGTTTTCTCCGGGCGGCGACCGCCTCGCCTTCGACCTCGCGGATCCGCGGAGCGCGCGGACCGACGTCTGGATCCGGGACCTCAAGCGCAACGTCAGCTCCCGGTTCACGTTCGGCGCCGAAGGGGCCTCCCTGCCTCTGTGGTCGCCCGACGGCCGGCGCATGGTCTTCGCCGTGGGCGACGACCTTTTCGAGAAAGCCGTCGAGGGCCAGGGAGAGGAGAAGGTCCTCCTGAAGTCCGGCGAGAGCAAGTTCCCCGGCGACTGGAGCCGCGACGGGGGAACGATCGCATTCTCGAGCCTCGGCAAGGACACCAACTGGGACATCTGGATCCTGCCGATGTCCGGCGACAGGAAGCCGGCCCCGTTCCTCAAGACCCAGTTCTCCGAGCTGAATCCGGCGTTCTCTCCGGACGGCCGATTCCTGGCGTACCAGTCGAACGAGTCGGGGCGCATGGAGATCTACGTCCAGAGCTTCCCCGGTCCGGGCGGCAAGTGGCAGGTTTCCACCTCGGGCGGCCGGGAACCGCAGTGGCGGGCCGATGGCAAGGAGCTCTTCTACCGCGGTCTCGACCAGAAAGTCATGGCCGTCGACGTCCAGACGGGAAGCAGCCTCACGGCGGGGACTCCGCAGCCGCTTTTCCAGGGACGTTTCGACACGGCGGTCTCGCGCAGCCGCTTCGTCCCGACCGCCGACGGGAAGCGATTCCTCACCGTTGCTCCGCTCGGGCGCGAGGCGATGACGCCGACGACGATCGTGCTGAACTGGTTCGCGGAAATGGGGAAGTGACGTGACGCTGACCGCCGGCATGAAGCTCGGTTCCTACGAGATCCTCTCCCCGCTCGGCGCTGGAGGGATGGGAGAGGTCTACAGGGCGAGAGACTTGCGACTCGGGCGGGAGGTGGCGCTCAAGGTCCTGCCGGAAAATTTCCTGGAAGGTGAAGAGAACAAACAGCGCTTCGAGAGAGAGGCCCGGGTGCTCGCGAGCCTCAATCATCCGGGGATCGCCACTCTCTACTCATTCGAAGAAGTCCCGTCCTCCTCTTCCTCTCACTCCCGCCATCTCCTCGTCATGGAGCTGATCGACGGCGAGACGCTCGCGAGCCGCCTCATGAAGGGTGCGCTGCCGCTCCCGCAGGTGATTGCTTTCGGGGTCCAGATCGCGGACGCCCTCGACCGGGCGCACCGGCAGGGGATCGTCCACCGCGACCTCAAGCCGGGAAACGTCATGCTCACGAAGAGCGGCGTGAAGCTGCTCGACTTCGGCCTCGCCAAGACGCTGGCGCCGCAGGCGCAGACCTCGGGCCTCACGTCGATGCCGACGATGGCGTCGCCCCAGAACCTCACGCAGCAGGGGACGATCCTCGGGACGTTCCAGTACATGGCGCCCGAGCAGCTCGAGGGGGGCGAGGCCGACGCACGCAGCGACATCTTCTCCTTCGGGGCGGTCCTCTACGAGATGGCGACCGGGAAGAAGGCCTTCGACGGGAAGAGCCAGGCGAGCCTCATCGGCTCGATCCTGAAGGACAGCCCGCCGCCCGTCTCGTCGATCGCGCCGATGACGCCGCCGGCCCTCGACCGCCTGGTCGCGACCTGCCTCTCGAAGGACCCGGAGGACCGCCTCCAGACGGCGCACGACGTGAAGCTCCAGCTCCAGTGGGTCGGCGAGGGCGGCTCGCAGGCCGGACTTCCGGCGCCCGTCGCCGCCCGGCGCAAGAACCGGGAGAAGCTCGCGTGGGCGCTCGCGGCCGCGGCCGCGGTCGCCGCGCTCGTCTTCGCGATCGGATTCCTCCGGCGCGCTCCGCGCGTCGTCACGCCGATCTCCGCCGCGATCCCGCTTCCCGAGAAGACGTTCGTCGAGTCGATCGCGCTCTCTCCCGACGGGAGAACGCTGGCGTTCACCGCCGGGAAAACGGGCGCTCAGCCCGGTCTCTGGGTCAGGACCCTCGGGTCCCCGGCGGCGCACCCGGTAGTCGGCGCCGAGGAAGCCAGCTTTCCCTTCTGGTCTCCCGACAGCCGGTTCATCGGTTACTTCACACAGGGATCCCTGAAGAGGATCGACCCGTCCGGCGGGCCGGCACTCACCGTCTGCGATGCGGCGCGGGGCGTCGGCGGCACCTGGAACCGCGACGGCACGATCGTCTTCGGTCCGGCGCCGACGTCGCCCCTCTTCCGCGTCCCGGCATCGGGCGGCAAGCCGGAGCCGGTCACGCGGCTCGACGCGTCCCTGCGCGTCACCGCGCATCGATACCCCTGGTTCCTGCCGGACGGGCGGCACTTCCTCTACATGGCCGCCAACCTGTCGGGGAACACGGGCGATCCCGCGAACTCGATTCGCGTGGGCTCGCTCGACGGGAAGACGGACAAAGCCGTGGTCGCCGGGATCGCGTCGAATCCTTCGTTCGTCGCGGGACACGTTCTCTATCCCAGCGAGGGAGCGCTGCTCGCGGTGAAGATGGATCCCGCGCGGCTCGAGGTGCGGGGAGACCCCGTCCCCGTCGCGCAGCGCCTGAACGTCACGAATTGGTACGGCTATGTCCAGTTCACGGCCTCGGACGACCTCCTCCTCTCGACCCCGGCCTTCGCCATCCCGTCGCAGCTCGCCTGGTTCGACCGGAACGGCCGGCCGGCCGGGACGATCGGCGAGCCCGGTCTCTGGTTCGCGCCACGCCTCTCGCCCGACGGCCGGAGGATCGCGGTCGGTATGCTCGATCTCGGCCGGAATACGTCCGACATCTGGCTCTTCGACGCTGCCGGAGGAGCCGGTACGAAGTTCGTGTTCGGCAGCGGCAATAACTTCTCGCCCGTGTGGGCTCCCGGCGGCGACCGGCTCCTCTTCGGGTCCGACCGGAAGGCGAAGGGGTCGCGGCAGGATCTCTGGACGAAGTCTCTCGACGGGAGCGCCGAGGAGATCCTGCTCGAATCGCCCGACGCCCGGATCCCCGAGGATTGGTCTCCGGACGGGAAGTCTCTCTCGATCGACAACGTCCCGGCGCAGGGAAAGAGGAACAACCAGCTCTGGATCATCGAGACGGCGGGAGAGAAGAAAGCCCGTCCGTTCGCGACGGAAGCGAACTACCAGGGATACAGCCGGTTCTCTCCCGACGGGCGATGGCTCGCCTACGATTCCGACGAGTCCGGACGGTCCGAGGTCTACGTTCGGCCGTTTCCGGGGCCCGGCGGCCGCTGGCAGATCTCGACGGCGGGGGGCGGCCAGCCGCACTGGCGCCGCGACGGCAAGGAGCTCGTCTTCCTCACCCCCGAGAACAAACTCATGGCGGTCCCGGTCGGCACGACCCCGGGATTCCAAGCCGGGCCGCCCGCGCTCCTGTTCGCGATCCATCCGAGCCTGAACGGGGCGGCCTACGACGCCACCGGAGATCACCAGAAATTCCTCGTCAACACCGTCCCTGACGAACAGGGCTCGCCCCCCCTGAGCCTGCTCGTCCACTGGACGCGGCTCCTCGAGAAGCACGAGGAATCGCGCCGATGACGCTCGCCGCCGGAACGAAGCTCGGTGCGTACGAAGTCCTCGCCAAGATCGGCGCGGGCGGGATGGGGGAGGTCTATCGGGCGAAGGACACGCGCGTCGACAGGCAGGTGGCGCTGAAGGTCCTGCCGGAAGAGTTCTTCGAGAATGAAGAGCGCAGGGCGCGCTTCGAGCGCGAGGAGCAGGCTCCTCGCGAGCCTCAACCACCCGGGCATCGCCGTCCTCTACTCATTCGAAGAGGTCTCGGCCGCCACTCCTCGTCCAGGAGCTTCTCGAAGGCGAGACGCTCGCGGGGCGCTCGCGGCGGGGAAACTCTCGCAGCGAAAGTCTCTCGACTACGCGCTGCAGATCGCGCACGGTCTCGCCGCCGCGCACGAGAAGGGGATCGTCCACCGGGACCTCAAGCCCGAGAACCTGTTCGTCACGAAGGACGGCCGGATCAAGATCCTGGACTTCGGCCTGGCCAAGCTCAACCAACCGGAAGACGGCCACAAGGCGACGGACCTGCCGACGGCATCGGCGGGAACGGAGCCCGGCGTGGTGATGGGGACGCTCGGGTACATGTCGCCCGAGCAGGTCAAGGGCAAGCCGGCGGACGCGCGGAGCGACATCTTCTCGTTCGGGGCGATCCTCTACGAGATGCTCTCGGGGCAGCGGGCGTTTCACCGCGACTCGGCGGCCGAGACGATGTCGGCGATCCTGCGCGAGGACCCGCCGGATCTTTCCGTCACGAACCAGAACATCCCGCCCGGCCTCGAGCGGATCGTCCGCCACTGCATCGAGAAGAATCCCGAGCAGCGGTTCCACTCCGCGCACGACGTCGCGTTCGCCCTCGAGACGCTCTCGACGGAGTCGGGCGCGAGCCCCGTCGCCCTTTCGTCCCGGCGCCCGGCGCGACGCTTCGGAGCGGCGTCGCTCGCGGCGCTCGTCGTGGCGGCTCTCGCGGTGGGCCTTTTCGCCGGCCGCGCGATCTGGAGGAAGGGTCCCGCCGCCCCGCCCGCCTTCAAGCGGCTGACGTTCGGCCGCGGACCCATCGCGTCCGCGAGGTTCGCTCCCGACGGCCAGGTCATCGTCTACGCGGCGTCCTGGGACGGCGCCCAGAAGCCGCAGCTCTACACCGTGAGGCCCGAGAGCCCCGAGTCGCTGCGCCTCGCCCTCCCCACGGGGCGCGTCGACTCGATCTCGAGCAAGGGCGACATGCTCCTCCTGAACCTGCTCAAGTTCGGGGCGGGTTACGCGCGGATCGGCACCCTTTCGCAGACTCCCTTGTCGGGCAGCGCGGCCCGGGAGCTCCTCGAGGACGTGGGCGACGCCGACTGGGCGCCGGAAGGCGGATCTTTCGCGGTCGTGCGCGCACCGGAATGGCGCTACCGGCTGGAGTACCCGGCGGGAAAGGTCCTCTACGAGACGACGGGCTGGATCAGCTTCCCGCGGATCTCCCCGAAGGGAGACGCCGTCGCGTTCCTCGACCACCCCCTCTTCGGGGATGACCGCGGCTCCGTCGCGATCGTGGATCGCTCGGGCAACAAGAAAACCCTTTCGACCGGATGGGAAAGCATGCAGGGCGTTGCGTGGTCGCCCTCCGGCGAGGAGATCTGGTTCACGGCGGCGCGGGCCGGCAACTCCCGCGCTCTCTACGCCGTCACCCCGTCGGGACGCCAGCGCCCGATCGCGACGACCCCTTCCGGGATGACGCTTCAGAGCATCTCGCGCGACGGGCGCGTGCTCTTCGTCGAGAGCAACGCGCGCCTCGGGTTCCTGGGGCTCCTGCCGGGCGAGACGAAGGAACGGGACCTCTCGGGCCCGGAATGGTCGTTCTCGCCGATCCTGTCCGCGGACGAGAAGTCGGTCGTCTTCTCGGAGCAGGGAGAAGCGGGAGGCGCGGGCTACTCCGTGTACCTGCGCAGGGTGGACGGGTCGGCCGCCGTGCGACTGGGCGAAGGCGTGCCGCTCGCGATGTCACCCGACGGGAAATGGGTGCTCACGGCGCTCATCCAGTCCGCGCCTTCGCAGATCGTTCTCCTTCCGACCGGAGCCGGGGACCCGAGGCCGTTTCCGAAGGACCAGATCGAGCACGCGAACGGCTTCTTCGGGGCGTTCCTTCCGGACGGAAAGCAGATCGTCTTCAACGGAAACGAGCCCGGCCGCCGGCCGCGCGTCTTCGTCCAGGATCTCGCCGGAGGCACGGCGAAGCCCGTCACTGTCGAAGGCGTCGAGGGAGTGCTCCTTTCGCGGGACGGCAGGACGCTCGTGACCCACGCGCCGGACGGAAGCTTCGCCCTCACGGGCCTCGAGGGCGGCGCCTCCCGCCCGATTCCGGGAGTCAAGACCGGCGACGTCCCGCTGCGCCTCACCGCCGACGGCCGGCACATCTTCCTGCGGGACGAGTCGAAGGACTTCCCCGCGCGCGTCTTCCGGCTGGATCTCGCCACGGGCCGGCGGGAGACGTGGAAGGAGCTCACGCCTGGCGACCCGGCCGGCATCACCCTGCTGCAGCCCGCGACCCTCTCCGACGACGGCAAGACCATCCTCTTCATCTACTCGCGGGTTCTCTCCGACCTTTATCTGGCGGAGGGGCTGAAATGATCGCTCCCGGCACGAAGCTCGGCCCGTACGAGATCCTCGGCCAGATCGGCGCCGGGGGGATGGGAGAGGTCTACAAGGCGAAGGACACTCGCGTCGACCGGACGGTCGCCGTGAAGGTCCTGCCGGAAGAATTCTTTGAAGGTGAAGAGAGGAGGCAGCGGTTCGAGCGCGAGGCGAAGCTCCTCGCGAGCCTGAATCACCCCGGCATCGCCACCCTCTACTCATTCGAAGAGATCGGGGGGAGGCATCTTCTCGTCATGGAGCTCGTCGACGGGGAGACGCTGCGCGAAAGGATCACGGCGGGCGCGCTGCCCGTACGGAAGGCCGTTGAGCTCGGTGTGCAGATCGTGCGCGGCCTCGCGGCCGCGCACGAGAGCGGCATCGTCCACCGGGACCTCAAGCCGGAAAACGTCGTCCTCACGAAGGACGGGCGCGCGAAGATCCTCGACTTCGGCCTCGCAAAGCAGCGCGCCGTCGCAGCCGGAGAGGACACGAAATCGCCGACGATGGCGAAGGCGACGGACGCAGGGACCCTCCTCGGGACCGTCGGCTACATGGCGCCCGAGCAGGTGCGCGGGCTGCCGGCCGACGCCCGCTCCGACATCTTCGCTTTCGGGTGCGTTCTCTTCGAGATGCTGACGGGCAAACGCGCGTTCAAGGGCGACTCGGCGATCGAAACGATGAACGCGATCCTGAAGGAGGAGCCGGCTGAGCCGGACCTCTCGGGCGCGAAGATCCCGCCCGAGCTCGACCGCCTCGTACGGCACTGCCTGGAGAAGAATCCGGCCGAGCGCTTCCAGTCGGCCCGCGACCTCGCGTTCGACCTCGAGGCGTCGGCCGGGAGCTCCGCGACCGGCCGCGCCGCACCGCTGGCGTCGGCGCCCGGTCGCCGGACGATTCCGGCCGTCCTCGCCGCTGCGCTCCTCGCCGCTGCAGCGTTTGGCCTCGGGCACTGGAAGGGGAAGAGCTCGATCGCCGCTGTCCCCTCGTTCGCCCAGCTCACGTTCCGGCAGGAGCCGATCTTCAAGGCCCGGCTCGCTCCGGACGGAAAGACGGTCGTTTACAGCGCGGCACCCTCAGGGAACACGCCGGAGATCTTCTCGCTGCGGTCGGACTTCCCGGGAGCGAGCCCGCGCTTGCTGCGTTCCGGCCAGCTGCTTGCGATCTCGTCCAAGGGTGAGCTGGCGGTCCTGACGCGATCCCGGTACATCGGCCACAGCCTGTTCGAAGGAACGCTCGCGCGCATGCCTCTGGAAGGCGGCGCGCCAAGAGAAATCCTGGACGGAGTGCGGGAGGCCGACTGGTCTCCGGACGGGGTGGATCTCGCCGTGATCCGCGACATCGGCGGGAAGGACCGGCTGGAGTTCCCGGCCGGGAAGATCCTCGCCGAAACCGGCGGCTACTTCAGCGAGCCGCGCTTTTCGCCGCGGGGGGACCGGATCGCGTTCTTCGAGCACCCGTTCAAGTACGACGATCGGGGAGAGGTTGCCGTGGTGGACCTCGCGGGGAAGAAGACCGTCCTGTCAGAGGGCTACTGGGGCGAGGAAGGACTGGCCTGGTCTCCCTCGGGAGACGAGGTCATGTTTTCCGCGGGAAACGCCTACAACAACTTCCGGGTCTACGCGGTCGGCCTTTCGGGCAAGCGCCGGGTTGCGCTCGAAAGCGCGGGTGGCCTCACGATCCACGACATCCGGGCCGACGGGCGCTGGCTCGCGACGAGGGACGACTTCTTCCGCGAGATGCAGGTCCTCGCTCCCGGCCAGTCCCGCGAACGCGACCTCTCGTGGCTCGACCTCTCCGATCCGGCGGCGTTGAGCGCGGACGGCAAGACGCTGCTCTTCATGGAGGAAAGCGGGAGCGTCGGCGTGAACTATGCCGTCTGCCTGCGCCAGACCGACGGGTCGCCGGTCGTGCGGCTCGGAGAAGGTGCCGCCAACGACCTTTCCCGGGACGGGAAGTGGGCGCTCGCGAACGTGCCGTCGAAGCCACCGCAGCTGCTGCTGTACCCGACGGGCGCCGGCGAGCCCCGCAAGCTCGAGCGCGGGGGCCTCGTCAGCTACGAGTCGGCGCAGTTCTTTCCCGACGGCAAAAGAGTCCTTGCCTGCGGCCCCGAGGAGGGAAAGGGCGTCCGGTGCTACGTGCAGGACGTGGCGGGCGGGAAGCCCCGTCCGGTGACGCCCGAAGGCACGAGCCAGGGATTCGTCTCGCCCGACGGCCGGCAGGTCCTCGCGAAGGCGAGCGGCGGCGCTCTCGTTCTTTACCCGGCGGAGGGGGGCGAGGCGCGGCCCCTGCCGGGAGCGGTCTCGGAGGACTCGGTCATCCGGTGGAGCGCGGACGGCCGTGCGGTCCTCGTCTCTCGCCGTGGAGAGGTCCCCGCGCGCATGGAGAGGCTCGACGTTGCGACGGGCAGACGGGAGGCGATGCGAACGGTCGGGCCCACGGACCTCGCCGGCGTCCTGAGCGTAGGCCCGTTCGTCTTCAGCAACGACGGCAAGAGCTACGCGTACGCCTGCCGGCGCATGTCGTCTCATCTCTTTCTCGTGGAGGGCGCGCGATGAGCCTCGCTCCCGGCACGAAGTTCGGCCCGTACGAGATCCTCGCGCCGCTCGGCGAGGGCGGGATGGGCGAGGTCTACCGGGCGAAGGACGCGCGGCTGGGCCGCGAGGTCGCGTTGAAGGTGCTCTCCGCGCGCGTCGCGACGAATGCGTCCGCGCGCGAGAGGTTCGAGCGCGAGTCGAAGGCCGTGGCCGCCCTCTCGCATCCCAACATCCTCGCCCTCTACGATGTGGGCCTCGAAGGCGAGACCGCCTACGCGGTCACGGAGCTTCTCGAGGGGCAGACGCTCAGGAAGGCGCTCCAGCCGGGAAACCTCCCGATCCGCAAGGCCCTCGACTACGCGATGCAGGTCGGGAAGGGCCTCGTGGCGGCGCACGAGAAGGGGATCGTCCACCGGGACCTCAAGCCCGAGAACCTCTTCGTGACGCGGAGCGGCCACGTCAAGATCCTCGACTTCGGGCTCGCGAAGCTCTCGCTGGCCGAGAGCGACGACTCCGGCCCCGCGGGCATCTCCAACGAAGGGCAGACAGAGCCCGGTCGCATCCTCGGCACCGTCGGATACATGTCGCCCGAGCAGGCGCGGGGCCAGACGGCGGACGCGCGCTCGGACATCTTCAGCCTCGGGGCGATCCTCTACGAGATGCTCTCGGGCAAGAGGGCGTTCCACAAGGACTCGGGGATCGACACGCTCTCCGCGATCCTCAAGGAAGAGCCGCCCGATCTCGTCCTCACGAATCAGCTCGTCCCCGCGGGTCTCGACCGCCTCGTGCGCCACTGCCTCGAGAAGGATCCGGCGCTCCGCTTCCAGACGGCGCGGGACCTCGTGTTCGATCTCGAGACGCTCTCGGGCGAATCGCTGTCCGGGTCGCTCGGGATCGCGGCGCCGGAGGAGCGTCCATCGGTCTGGAGACGGTCGCGCCTGTTCCTCGCGGCGGCGCTGGTCGCGCTACTCGCTGCTGGAGCCGCGTGGGTCCTCGCCACCCGCGTGCGGGGCAGGGCCCAGGGAGGAACGCTCTGGCCGACCTTCCAGCGCCTGACGTCGCAGCCTGGCGGTGAGACCAAGCCCGCCGTCTCGCCCGACGGTGAGACCGTCGCCTTCGTCGGCACGGCCTCGGGCCATCGGGACATCTGGATCCAGCGCGTCGGGAGCGACAAGGCGATCAACCTCACCGCGGACTCCTCCGTCGACGAGATGGACCCCGCGTTTTCGCCCGACGGGTCCCTCATCGCCTTCCATTCCGACCGCGAAGGCGGAGGGCTCTTCGTGATGGGCGCACTCGGCGAGTCGGTGCGGCGCGTGACGACGGGCGGCTTCTCTCCGGACTGGACGCCGGACGGGAAGGAGATCGTCTATGCGGACGAGGAGATTACCTCGCCGCTCCTGCGCAGCCGGAGCAAGCTCTGGGCGGCGAACGTGGCCTCGGGCCAGAAGAGGCTTCTGCTCGCGACGGATGGCGTCGAGCCCGCGGTCTCGCCGCACGGCCTGCGCGTGGCGTTCTGGGGCCTCAAGGGCGACACCGCCCAGCGCGACGTGTACACGATCCCGCTCGCGGGCCTCAAGGACGGAGAGACCGCCGTTCCCGTGACCGACGACGCCGCGGTGGACCTCAGTCCGTTCTGGTCGCCCGACGGGAAGACGCTCTACTTCGGCAGCGACCGCGGGGGAAGCTTCAACCTCTGGCGGGTTCCGATCGACGAGAAGTCCGGGCAGACCCGTGGCGATCCCGAGCCCGTGACGCTCCCGACGACGTGGGCCGGGGTCTTCCCCGGTTCCTTCCGCGGCGCGAGATCCCGCTCGCGCATCGCCTTCACGGCGCCGGCGGAGCTGATGACCATCGAGAAGGTGACGCTCGACCCCGCGACCCTCGCTCCCGCGGGTCCGCCGGCCGTCCTCCGCCGCGGCTCGGCGATGTTCCTGGACCTCGAGCTTTCGGCCGACGGATCGACCCTCGCGACTCGGACGCAGGGCGCCACCGAAAACCTCTGCGTCCTCCCTGCGGACGGCACGAGCCTCCGCCAGCTCACGCGCGACTCCTTCCGGAACCGCTGGGCGCGCTGGTCGCCGGACGGGCAGAGGATCTTCTTCTACTCGAACCGCAGCGGCGCTTACGGCGTCTGGACGATCAAGCCCGACGGGAGCGACATGACGCGCATCGCCGGCCTGCCCGAGGCGAGCTGGGCCGCGCCCGTCCCGTCGCCGGACGGCGCCCTGATCGCGCTCGGAAGGCCGTCTACGGCCCACGTCGTCGTGGTCCCGCTCGCGCCGGCTGCTGCGGGGTCGGGCGGGGCGCCGGCGCTGCTGCTCGAGATCGAGGGGAAGTGGGCATGGGACTGGTCTCCCGACGGGCGCCAGCTGCTCGTATCGCGGAGGGGGGCCGTATCCGCGTCCGGAGTGCTCCTGTGCGGAGTGCCCGGCGGCCGATGCGAAGTCCTCGCGCCGAATGCCGAGCAGGGGCGGTTCTTCCCCGACGGGCGGCGCGTCGGCTACGTGGAACGCGGCGAGATTCACGTGCGCGACCTCGCAACCGGCGGGTCGTGGGTGCTGGTCTCCGCGAACGCGGACTCCCCGATCACCCGCTTCTGCATCTCCCGCGACGGTCGGACGCTCTATCTCCTCCGTGACGTGAGCGAGGGCGACATCTGGGTCGCGACGTTCCCGTGACGCTCGCGTCCGGCACGAAGCTCGGTCCGTACGAGATCCTCGCTCCGCTCGGCGCGGGGGGAATGGGAGAGGTCTACCGGGCGCGGGATGCGCGCGTCGACCGGGCGGTCGCGTTGAAGGTATTGCCGGAAGAGTTCTTTGAAAGTGAGGAGAGGAGAGGACGCTTCGAGCGCGAAGCGCGAACGCTCGCGAGCCTGAACCATCCCGGGATCGCCCATCTCTACTCATTCGAAGAAATTCCTTCTCCCTCCTCTTCCTCTTCGCGCCACCTCCTCGTCATGGAGCTGGTCGAGGGCGAGGGCCTCGACCAGCGCATCGCCTCGGGCTCCCTCTCGCTCGAAGAAACACTCTCCGTTTCCCGGCAGATCGCCGAGGCGCTGGAGGCCGCGCACGAGAAGGGGATCGTCCATCGCGACCTCAAGCCGGCGAACGTCAGGGTCACGCCCGACGGGCGCGTGAAGCTGCTGGATTTCGGCCTCGCGAAGATCTTCGATGGCGACGCGGGGCCCGGTTCGTCGCCGTCGGTCACGCATTCGCCGACCCTGACGGCGCGCGGGACGGCAGCAGGCGTGATCCTCGGGACTGCGGCGTACATGAGCCCCGAGCAGGCGCGCGGCAAGCCCGTCGACAAGCGGACGGACGTCTGGGCGTTCGGGTGCGTGCTGTTCGAGATGCTGACGGGAAAGCGCGCCTTCGAGGGCGAGACCGTCACGGACGTCCTCGCCGCCGTTCTCACCAGAGACCCGGACTGGGCGGCACTGCCGGCAGGGACACCGGAGAGAGTCAGAGAGATCCTTGGAAAGTGCCTGAGGCGCGACGCAAAGCTGAGGCTGCGCGACATCGGCGACGCGCGGCTGGATCTCGAGGAGGTGGGCCCGCCCGGACCTTCGGGCGCATTCACCTTAGAAGAAAAGACCGCGGTGCCAGACCCCACTGTAGCAAGTGCGGAACGAACGAAACGTGAGAGAGGGAGCAAGAGACGTCTCTATTTCTCCTGGGCGATTGCGGCCGCGTGCGCGGCCGCGGCGGGAGCGCTCGCGCTGCGCGCGCGCGCACCGCGAGTGGCACCCGCGCTCACCTGGCACCGCCTCACGTTCGAGAACGGCACCGTGCTGTCGGCCGGCTTCGCCTCGGGCAGCAAGGTCGTCTACAGCGCGGCCTGGGGCGGCGCGCCTTCCGCCGTGTACTCGACGGGGATCGACTTCTCCGAGTCGAAGGTGCTGGTCCCGGCGCCTTCGAAGCTTCTCTCGGTTTCGAAGAGCGGCGAAATGGCGGTGCTGCTTCGGGCCAAGCCGCTCGGTTGGTTCGCGATGGAGGGGACGCTGGCCCGGGTCCCGGCCGACGGCGGGGCGCCGCGCGAGCTGCTCGAAAAGGTCATGGACGCGGCGTGGTCACCCGACGGGTCGCAGCTCGCGATCGTCCGGCGCGCGGGCGGAAAAGTCCGGCTGGAGTTTCCGCCGGGGCGGGTCCTCTACGAGACGTTCGGCGAGATCACATCTCCCCGGTTCTCACCGAAGGGGGACCGGATCGCCTTCGCGGATCACCCGGCCAAGCGCGGCAACTGGGGAACCGTTTCCGTCGTGGATCTGGAAGGCCGAAGGTCCGTCTGGTCGCCGATCTACGAAGTCATCGAAGGGCTCGTCTGGGCCCCCTCCGGGCAGGAAGTCTGGTTCGGGGCCGAGGGGGCACGGAATGCCATCCAGCTCTTCGCCGCCAGCCCCGGCCAGAAGCCGCGGCTGGTCGCCGAGGTCCCCGGCGACCTGGCGCCGCTGGCGATTGGTCCGGACGGCCGCATGCTCGTCAACCGTCTTTCGCACCGGTCGCAGATCGCCTGCGCTCTCGGCGGGGATTCCCGCCCGCGCGACCTTGCATCGCTGGGCTCATCCCTTCTCGGAGATCTTTCCCCGGATGGAAAGAAAGTCCTGCTCACTTACCGGGGGCCAGGCGCGCAATCGAGCGAAGGGGACGTCGTTCTTCGCCCGACCGACGGCGACTCGTTCGTGCGCCTTGGGAGAGGGGCGGGCATGGCGCTCTCCCCGGACGGCCGGTGGGCCGCCGCCGTCCTGTGGGGCAACGACGCCTTCACGAGAATCTGGGCGAGCGAAAAACCATCGGGCGCGCCGCCTCGCACCGACTCCCCGCCCGTGGTCGTGGATTCGATTGTCCTTTTGCCGACCGGCGCCGGCGACTCCCGCACCCTCCCGATGGGAGGGCTCGCCATCATTCGCGCGATCGGATTCCACCCGGACCACCGCCGTTTGATCGTCTCCGGAAGCAATCTGGGAGAGGCCGAACGAATCTGGTCGCGGGAGATGGAAGGCGGCGCGCCTCCCCGTCCCATCTCGCCGCCCGGGTTGTATGCGCTCTCGTCTGCCTTTCTGTCTCCCGACGGCCGCTGGGCGGCCGCGGTGGACGGGGACGACGCCCTCTGGCTCGTTCCGGTGGACGGAGGCGAACCGAAGCGGATGCCGGGTGTCGAGGACGGCGAAATGTTCGCCGGCTGGGCAGGAGACGGCAAGGCGATCCATGTCTTTCGCTACTCGGGAAAACTCATCATCCACCGCGTGGAATTTCCGACCGGCGTCCGCCGGCAGTGGAAGGAAGCGTTTCTCCCCGACACGATCAGCGCGCAGGAGCCGTCCAGGGTCGTCGTCGCGAGAGATGCCGACGCCTGGGCCGCCGGCTACGAGAGCCTTCTGGGCGAGCTTTACGTCGTGGCAGGACTGAAATGACCCTCTCACCCGGCACCAAGCTCGGCCCCTATGAGGTGGTCGCCGCTATCGGGGCGGGCGGGATGGGCGAGGTCTATCGGGCGAGGGACGCGCGCCTCTCGAGGGACGTCGCGGTGAAGGTGCTTCCGGAAGAGCTCTTTGAAGGCGAAGAGAGGAGACAGCGGTTCGAGAGGGAAGCGCGGCTGCTCGCAGCGCTCAACCATCCGGGAATCGCCGCCATCTACTCATTCGAAGAAATCCCCTCTTCGGCTTCCTCCGCGTCGCGCCACATTCTCGTGATGGAGCTGCTCGAAGGCGAGACGCTCCGCGCGAAGCTGGCGGGCGGCGCGATCGCGCCGCGCAAGGCGGTCGATTTCGCGCAGCAGATGGCGCAGGGTCTTGCCGCCGCGCACGACAAGGGGATCGTCCACCGCGACTTGAAGCCCGAGAACGTCTTCGTCACGAAGGACGGGCGCGTCAAGATCCTCGACTTCGGGCTCGCCCGCCAGGCGGAGCGGAAGCTCGCCGAGGACGAGACGAGCGCGCCCACGGCTGCCCGGCACACCGATCCGGGAACCGTGATGGGAACGGTTGGCTACATGTCGCCCGAGCAGGTGAAGGGTCTCCCGGTCGACAATCGGTCGGACCTCTTCGCGTTCGGCGCGATCCTCCACGAAATGCTTTCGGGCAGGATCGCGTTCAAGCGCGACACGCCTCCCGAGACTCTGACGGCGATCCTGCGCGAGGAGCCCGCCGACCTCTCGGGCCCGAATCGCATCGTCGACCCCGCGCTCGAGCGGCTCGTGCGCCACTGTCTCGAGAAGAGCCCGGAGGAGCGCTTCCAGTCCGCGCGGGATCTCGCGTACGCCCTCTCGACGCTGACGTCCTCGTCCGGCGCGCTCAGCGGGGCGACGGGCGCCGTGAGCGCTCGAGCAGCTGGCCGGCGCTTCCGGCCGGCGATCCCTGCTGCCGTCGCCGCAGGCATCCTCCTCGGTGCCGTTGCGACGGGCGTCCTCCTCCGGCCGAGGCCGATCGCGCCGCCCGAGTTCCAGGTTCTCACGTACTCGGGGAGCGACGGGCAGCCGTCGGTGTCGCCGGACGGAAGAACGATCGCCTTCGTCTCCTCCCGTGACGGCCGGCCCCGCGTCTGGGTCAAGCAGGTCGTCGGCGGCGCCGAGGCGGTCCTCACCGAGGGTCCGGACGCCCAGCCGCGTGTCTCTCCGGACGGCTCATCCGTGCTTTTCCTCCGATCGTCCGCCGCGGAGGCGTCCGTCTACCGGGCTGCCCTCGTGGGCGGCGAGGCGCGGCGTGTCGTCGGCCCTGCGGTCGCAGCCGACTGGTCGCCGGACGGGAAGGAGATCGTCTTCCTGAGGACGAGCGCCTCGGGGGGCACGATCGACTCGTCGCTCCGGCGCATTGCGCTGGATGGCACGAACGAGCGTACCGTCGCGAACGTGCCCGGCCGGCTCCTGACGGCGCCGCGCTGGTCGCCCGACGGCACGACGATCGCCGCGCTCGAGAGCCCGGGGACCGGAACGGCCACGCCGAAACTCGTGCTCTTCCCCGTCGACGGCTCGGCCCCGACGCGTGTCGAAACGCCGGAGACACGCGCCGTGCTCGGATACGCCTGGAACGGGGACAGCCGGCGTGTCGTCTTCCTGGGCGGCGCCTCGTCGGACGCCAACAGCCGCTCCCGGACGGCGAAGGTCTTCCTGAAAGATGTCCGGACGGGAACCTCTCGCGCCGTGATTTCGGGGATCGACTTCGGCGGAAGCCTGGACGTCTTCGGGAACGGCGCTCTCATCCTCGTCACGCTCGCGCGCCGCTCGAACTTGCGGGAGGTCTCGGCGGCGGGCGCCCCGGGTCCCGGCCGGTGGCTCACGCGAGGCGGCAGCATCGACCGCCAGCCCGTATACGCCCCGGACGGCGAGTGGGTGGCGTTCACGTCGAACCGGAGCGGGAACCAGGACATCTGGGAGCTCTCCACGAAGACGGGCGCCGTCCGCCGGCTCACGGAGGATCCCGCCGACGACTTCGATCCTGCGTTCACGCGGGACGGCAAGAGCCTCATCTTCAGCTCCAACCGCGGCGGCCACTTCGAGATCTGGATTGCGACCCGCGATGGGAGCGGCGCGCGCCGCGTGACGGACGACGGCCTGGACGCCGAGAACGCATCCGCCACGCCGGATGGGAAGTGGCTCGTTTACTCGTCCGGCAATCCGGACAAGCGCGGCATCTGGAAGATCCGGCCCGACGGGACGGGCGCAACGCGGCTCGTTGGGGGTCCGGTCATTCTCCCGGAGATCTCGCCAGACGGGCGGGTCGTGTCGTTCGTCACCGTGAGCGGGCCGGACGGGTCCACGAGCGTCTCGGGCGGAGCGAACAGCGCGATCGGCGCCGTGCGCCTCGACGACGGCACGCCCGTCCCGTTCGAGGCCATCGCCACGGGCGCGATCGCCAACCGCGGCCGCCACCGCTGGACGCCGGACGGCGCCTCACTCGTCTTCCTGACGGGCGACCGAAAAGAGACTCTTGGCCTTACGGCCCAGCCCTTCATTCCCGGCAGGGACACATCTTCGGCGCGGCGGTCCGTGGCGGGCTTCATGCCGGACTCCCTCACCGAGTCCTTCGGCATCTCGCCCGACGGCTCGCGCATGACGATCAGCGAGTTCCAGGTCTCCCTCGGCCTCCTCCTGGCCGAAGGAGTCGAGGGCATCGTCGCCAGGCCCGCGCACGGAGTGAAACCATGAGCATCGCAGCCGGCACGAAACTCGGCCCGTACGAAATCCTCTCGCCACTCGGGAAGGGCGGGATGGGGGAGGTCTACCGGGCGCGGGATGCGCGCGTCGATCGGGTGGTCGCACTGAAGGTACTGCCGGAAGAGTTCTTTGAAGGTGAAGAGAGGAGGCAGAGATTCGAGCGAGAGGCTCGAATGCTCGCGAGCCTCAACCATCCAGGGATCGCCGTTCTTTACTCATTCGAAGAAATCCCCTCTTCCTCCTCCTCTTCTCGTTCTTTGGTGTCGCGCCACGTCCTCGTCATGGAGCTCGTCGAGGGCGAAGGCCTCGATGCACGCGCCGCCGCCGGCCCTCTTCCACTCGAGGAGACTCTTTCGTTCGCCCGTCAGATCGCCGAGGCGCTGGAGGCCGCGCACGAGAAGGGGATCGTCCACCGGGACCTCAAGCCCGCAAACGTCATGGTGACGAAGAGCGGGCGCGTCAAGGTGCTCGACTTCGGCCTCGCGAAGATCGCGACGTCCGGCGACGGAGCGCAGGTCGACTCGGAGCTTGCGACGGACATGCGGACCCAGGAGGGCGTCGTGGTGGGGACGGTACCCTACATGTCGCCCGAGCAGGCCCAGGGCCGGCCGCTCGACCACCGGACGGACATCTTCTCCCTCGGAGTCATCCTCTACGAGCTCGCGACAGGGCAGAGGCCGTTCCGGGGTGATTCGTCCGCCGAGCTTCTCTCGTCGATCCTGCGCGACACGCCGCGCCCGCCGGGCGAGCTGCGCCCGGGGCTGCCGGCGGGCCTCGATCGGCTGATCGGGCGTTGCCTCGAGAAGGATCGCGACCAGCGATACGCCACGGCCCACGATCTCACCGTGGACCTCGGCGAGCTGCAGCGCGATCCGACTTCGCCGACGAGGCCCGCGGCGGCCGCTCCGCTCCGCGCGTCGAAGAAGCTCATCCTCCTCGGTGCGGCCGCGCTCGTCGTGGTTCTCGCCGCGGGCGCGTTCGTGGCGATCCGCAGGGCCGGCCGCGGCGCCTCGATCGAATCGGTGGCCGTGCTGCCGTTCGAAAATGCGTCGAACGACCCCGCAATCGAGTACCTCAGCAACGGGATCTCCGAAAGCCTGATCAGCACCCTCTCGCGACTGCCCGGTCTCCGGGTCATCTCGCGAAAGTCGGCCTTCGCCTTCAAGGGCATGAAGCTGGACCCGAAGGAGATCGGCAAGAAGCTCGGCGTCGACGCCCTTCTCCTCGGCACTCTCGAGCAGCGGGGCTCGGACCTGGCCATCACCGCCGAGCTCGTGAGCGTCCGAGACGACACGCAGCTTTGGGGCGAGAAGTACAGCCGGCGGGCGGACGACGTCCTCCGGGTCGAAGGAGAAATCGCCGCCACGATCGCGCGGACCCTGCGCCGCCAGCTGAGCGGGGAAGAGAAGGCGAAGCTCGCCCGCGGCAGGACCGAAGACCCCGAAGCCTATCGCCTCTATCTGAAAGGGCGCGACTATCTCCTGGGCAACCAGCAGGAGATGGACAAGAGCGTCGACTACTTCAAGCAGGCCGTGGCGCGGGCGCCCGACTACGCTCTCGCCTACGCCGGGCTCGCCGAGGCTCACACCCGCCAGGCTTACCTGAGCGGGAGCGGCCGCGCGGAGCCGGCGGGCAAGGCGCGGGCGGCCCTGAGTCGTGCGCTCGAGCTCGATCCGGATCTCGCCGAGGCCCACGCCGTGCTGGGACTCGTCAGTTTCTTCTTCGAGTGGGACTGGGCGGGCGCGGAGGCCGAGTTCCGGCGCGCGCTCGAGCTCAATCCCGGCAGCGGCACGGTTCAGGGTCAGTACGGTTGGTATCTGACCGCGATGGGCCGCCTCGACGAGGGGCTCGCGCACTTGCGGAAGGCCGCCGAGCTCGACCCGCTTTCGGTCGGCCCCATCCACGACATCGCGATCAACTACATGGTCCGGGGAGACCTCGAGCAGGCCGCGACGAACTTCCGCCGCGCGATCGACATCGACCCTAACTGGACCTGGGGCTACGTCAAGCTGGGCCGGACGCTGGCACGCCAGAAGAAGTTTCCCGAGGCGCTCGCCCAGGCCGAGATCGCCGAGAGGAGGATCGCGGGCGGCGCCGCGGCGCTGATGCGCTCGTGGCTCGGAGTCATTTATGCGCTGTGCGGAGAAACCGCGCGTGCCCGCCAGAAGCTCGACGAGCTCCACTCCTTCTCGAAGAGCCAGTACGTGGACCCGGTGACATTCGCCGACGTACACAGCGCCCTGGGCGAGATGGACGAGGCGCTGCACTGGTACGAGAAGGCCTTCGAGGATCGGACGCCGAACATGGCCTACGCGTCCATCGCGCCCGGAATCACCCCCGGGCTCGCCGGTATCGCGCGCTACGAGGCGATCGTCCGCAAGATGAACTTCCCGGGGCCGGCGCGTTGATCGTCATTGATCCCGCAGATATGTTCCTCCATAATGGAGGAACTTAGGAGTAAGTCCATGGCGACGCTGAACGTCAAGAATCTCCCGGATTCCCTGTACAGGAAGCTGCAGAAGCAGGCGAAGCGGCGGCACCGCTCCGTGGCGCAGGAGGTCACGCTGATTCTCGACGAGGCTCTCGAGAGGCCCGTTCCCGTCTCGATCCTGACGCTGCGCGGTCTCGGCAAGGAGCAGTGGTCGGGACTCGACGGCGCGCGCCACGTCGAGGCCGAGCGCAAGGCATGGGACTGATCGGCGAGATCGGCGCCGGCCCGGTGGCGCTCGACACGGTGGCCTTCATCTATTTCATCGAAGAGAACCCCAGGTTTCTGAGGGCCCTGGAGCCCGTCTTCGAAGCGGTCGACGAGGGGCGGCTCGCGGCCGTCACGTCGAGCTTGACCCTGCTCGAAGTCCTCGTCGTTCCGCTTCGCGCGGGCAATGTCGCCCTGGCGGATCGATATGAGCAGGCGCTGACGCGAGGCCGCGGCCTCACGTTGATCGACGTCGATCGCGGGCAGCTTCGCGCGGCGGCACAGCTGCGCTCGGTGTTTCCGAAGGTCCGGACGCCGGATGCCCTCCAGCTTTCGGCGGCACTGTCCGCCGGATGCTCCGCCCTGCTGACGAATGACCGGCAGCTCCCGGTGATTCCCGGTTTGCGCGTCCTGCAGCTCGAGAACTATTCGAGATGACGCTCGCGTCCGGCACGAAGCTCGGCTCGTACGAAATCCTCTCCCCGCTCGGCGCGGGCGGGATGGGGGAGGTCTACCGGGCGAGGGACCCGCGCCTCGCGAGAGAGGTCGCGGTCAAGGTGCTGCCGGAAGAGTTCTTTGAAGGTGAAGAGAGGAGACAGCGGTTCGAGAGGGAGGCGCGGCTGCTCGCAGCGCTCAATCATCCCGGAATCGCCGCCATCTACTCATTCGAAGAAATCTCTTCCTCTTCATCTTCCTCTTCTTCGACGCGTCACCTCCTCGTCATGGAACTGGTCGAAGGCGACGACCTCGCGGTGCGTCTCGCGTCCGGCCCTCTTCCACTCGAAGAATCTCTTTCTCTCGCCCGCCAGATTGCCGAGGCGCTGGAAGCGGCGCACGAGAAGGGGATCGTGCACCGCGACCTCAAGCCCGCGAACGTGAAGGTCACGCCCGACGGGCGCGTGAAACTGCTCGACTTCGGCCTCGCGAAGATCTTCGAAGGTGAAGGGGATTCTTCGAAAGGGGGTTCGGGGGGAGGGCTGACGAAATCTCCGACGCTCACGGCGCGCGGGACGGCGGCGGGGATGATCCTCGGCACCGCGGCGTACATGAGCCCCGAGCAGGCGCGCGGCAAGCCGGTGGACAAGCGGACGGACGTCTGGGCGTTCGGGTGCGTGCTCTTCGAGATGCTGGCGGGAAAGCGCGCCTTCGAGGGCGAGACCGTCACGGACGTTCTCGCCGCCGTTCTCACCAGAGACCCGGACTGGGCGGCGCTGCCGGAGGAGACGCCACCGGCCGTAAGAAGAGTTCTTAGAAGGTGTCTGCAGCGGGATGCACGCGGCCGTCTTCGCGACATCGCGGACGCGCGCCTCGAGCTCGAGGAACTTGGATCGGCGTCGGCATCACGCTCCGGCGCCCAATTACCATTCGAAGGAAATCCCCCGTCGCCCGAGCCCTCGGCAGGTCGGATCACTCCGGCGACGTCTGCGAGAGGGAGCAAAAGATCTCTCTATCTCTCATGGGCGATTGCGGCCGCGTTCGCGGCCGCCGCGGGGGCGCTTGCGCTGCGCTCTCGCGCCCCGCAGCGCGCCTCGGTGATCCAGGGCCAGATTTTGCTCTCGTCCGACGACCTGATGGACGGTGGTGGTGCCTCCGTCGTGGTCTCCCCGGACGGAACGCAGCTCGCGTACGCGACGCGCGGCTCCCGCGCCCGTCTCTACTTGAGGAGGCTCGATCGCCTCGTCCCTTCGGAGGTGCCGGAGTCGGACGGCGCCCTCAGCCCCTTCTTCTCGCCGGACGGGAAGTGGATCGGCTTCTTCTCGCGCGGCAAGCTCCGCAAGGCGCCCGTCTCGGGAGGGGCGCCGTCCACGATCTGCGACGCGCCGCTCCCGCGCGGCGGCGCGTGGGTCTCGGACGACGCGATCGTGTTCGCCCCGCAGACGACCGGCGGCCTCTCGGTGGTGCCGGCGTCCGGAGGCGACCCCCGTCCCCTGACGAAGGCGGACGTCGCCGCCCGCGAGCGCTCGCACCGCTGGCCCGTGGCGCTCCCCGGCGGAAAAATGGTTCTGTTCTCGGCGCAGCTCTCGGGCAGCGACTACGACGAGGGGATCGTCGAGGCCGTCGAGCTCGCGACGGGGAAGAGAACCGTCGTCCACAAGGGAGGCGCGTTCCCGCGCTGGGCTCCGTCGGGCCACGTCCTCTTCGCCCGGAAAGGGACGATCTACGCGCTGCCCTTCGACGCGCGCCGGCTCGTTCCGACCGGGCGTCCCGTGCCGGTCCTCGAGAAGGTCATGTCGTCCACGGGAGGGGAGGCCCCCTCCGACGGCAGCGCGCAGATCGACGTGTCGGCCTCGGGGTTCTGCGCGTACCGGACGGGCGAGAACGAGACGGTCTACAGGCTCGCAATCCTCGACCGGAAGGGCACGGTCGTGAGGAAGTCGGCGGCGCCGCGCGGCTTCTCGTGGGCGCGCTTCGCGCCCGACGGGAGTCGCGCCGCCGTCGTGATCAGCACGGGGACGCAGAGCGACGTCTGGATCTACGACGCCGCCCGCGACGCCTTCTCGAAACTCACGTTCGAAGGCGACAGCCAGACGGCCGTGTGGAGCCCCGACGGCCGCGACGTCGCCTTCACGTCCGACCGGTCGCTCGGGCTCGTGACGAGCCCCGGAGGCTCTCCCTCGACGATCCGCGGCGTCTATCTGAAGCGCGCCGACGGCTCGGGGACAGCGCGTCTGCTCTTCAAGATGTCGGGGACACTCGGCGTCACGGGTTTCGCGCCGGACGGCCGCACGCTCGCCTTCCAGGTCACGTCGCCGGCGACCCAGCTCGATGTCGGCGTGATCCGGCTCAAGGACGGCCAGGCCGAGGGAGAACCCTCGATCGTGGTCGCCGGTCCCGCGAACGAAGGTGGATGCGCCTTCTCGCCGGACGGCCGCTGGCTCGCGTACGACTCCACCGACGGCGGCCTCGGGCACGTCTTCCTCCGGAGCGCGGCGGGCGGGGACGCGCAGTGGCAGGTCTCGGAGCAGATGGGGTCGAACCCAAGGTGGGCGCGGGACGGAACGCTGTATTTCCTGCGCCAGGACGCGTGGGTCGTGGCGACCCGTGTCACCGCGGACGGAGGCGCGCCCGTCTTCGGAAAAGAAGAAGCGCTTTTCCGGCTCGAGTCGTACGACATCGGCAGCCGGATTACCAACGGATGGGACGTTTCGCCGGACGGACAGCGGTTCGTCGTCCTGCTGCGCGAGGGAGCCGCAAACCCGCTGGAGGCGAATCACGTGACGCTCGTCTCGGATTTCGCGGAGGGGCTCGGGCGCCTGACACCCACGAGCGCGAAGTGACGCGGGCTGCCTGAACGTGCTCGTCGTTCTGCTGAAGATCGTCCTCGCGCTGTGGGTCCTTCGGGCCCTGAACGCAGCGCTGTCGCTCGCGCTCGTCCGGAGTCTCGCGCCCGCGTCGCGGCGAAAGGACGGGTCGCCGCTCGTTTCGATCGTCGTCCCCGCGCGGGACGAGGAGCGCGCGATTGGAGCCGCGACACGCAGCAAGTGCCTGCAGGACGACCCGGCGTTCGAGGTCGTCGTCGTGGACGACCGCTCGTCGGATGGAACGCGGGAGATCCTGCGGCGCCTCGAGGCGGAGTTCCCGGGGACGCTGGGCGTCGTGGACGGCGTCGAGCCGCCGCCCGACTGGCTCGGGAAGCCCCACGCGCTCGACGCGGGCGCGAAGGTCGCGCGGGCGACGCGGCCGGGCGACTGGCTCGTCTTCTCGGACGCGGACGTCGTCTTTGCGCCCGACCTCCTCGCCCGGGCGCTCGCGCACGCGGAGAGGAACCGCCTCGACTTCCTGACGCTCCTTCCGCAGATGGACGCTCACGGGTTCGGCGAGAGGCTCATGGTCCCGACGATCCCGGCGGCCGCGTTCTGCTACCTGCCGGGCTGGCTCATGAACGTCCCGTCCGCGCGGCCGTTTGGGGGCGGGGGAGGCGTCTTCAACCTCATCCGCCGGGACCTCTTCGACCGCATCGGCGGGCACGTGGCGCTGAAGGCGTCTGTCGTGGACGACATCCAGCTCGGCCGCAACGCGCGCCGGGCGGGCGGCCGCACGGGCATCGGCCTCGCGCTCGACTCGATCTCCCTGAGGATGTACCACGGCTTCGCGGAGATCTCGAAGGGTCTGGAGAAGAATGGCTTCTTCGGACTGCTCGCAAGCCTGCCACTGGCCGTCTTGTCGCTCGGGTGGGTTTTCTTTGAAGGTGAATTGCCCTTCGCCGTCCTCGCCGGCGGCGCGCTCGAGCGGGCCGTGGGACGCGGCGCCGCCGCGACCCCTGCCTTCTTTACGCTCGAAGAAATCTCTTTCTCCCTCTTCATCCTCCTTGCGATCCTCGCCGTCCGCGGCGTCCTGGACCTTCGCCTGCGCCTCGGGCTGCTGTCGACTGCCCTGCATCCGATCTGGGTGGCATGCCTGACGTGGATCTTCGCGAAGTCCACGTTCGTCAACGGTGTCCTGCATCGGAACGAGTGGCGGGGGAGGGTGCGGGACGCGCGGACGCTCCGCACCTGACGGGACTGCGAACCGGTCCCTCCCGAGGGTATGCTGGGCCACGGTGAATCCCGGACTCAGTCGTGGCTCGAGAGGGGCGCCGTGACGCTCGCCGCCGGCACGCGCCTCGGCCCGTACGAGATCGTGAGCCTCCTGGGCGCGGGCGGCATGGGGGAAGTCTACCGGGCGCGGGATTCTCGCCTCGCGAGAGACGTCGCCATGAAGGTCTTGCCGGAAGAATTCTTTGAAGGTGAAGAGAAAAGGCAGCGGTTCGAGCGGGAGGCGCGGCTCCTCGCGGCGCTCAACCATCCCGGGATCGCCGCCATCTATTCCTTCGAAGAAATCCCTTCTTCTTCCTCTTCGACACGACATCTCCTCGTGATGGAGCTGGTCGAGGGCTCCGACCTCGCGGCGCGCCTCGCCACGGGCCCTCTTCCACTCGAAGAATCCCTCTCGGTCGCCCGGCAGATCGCCGAAGCGCTCGAGGCGGCGCACGCGAAGGGGATCGTGCACCGGGACCTCAAGCCGGCGAACGTCAAGGTCACGCCCGAGGGCCGCGTGAAGCTCCTCGACTTCGGCATCGCGAAGGCGATCCAGGCGGCGCCGGCCGAAACGCAGGCGCCGACGGCGACCGCTTCGCCCACGCTCGCGGGCGTCGTTCTCGGGACCCCGGCGTACATGAGCCCCGAGCAGGCTCGCGGCGACGCGGTGGACGCGCGCACGGATGTCTGGGCGTTCGGGTGCCTCGTCCACGAGATGGTCACGGGACTTGCACCGTTCCGGCGGCGCACGACGGCGGAGACGCTCGCGGCGGTCCTCGGCGAGAAGCCGAGCTTCGACGAGAGCGGCTGGCGGGCCGCTCCGGCGGCACTGCGCGCGCTCGTCTCGCGTTGCCTGGAACGCGACGCCCGCCTCCGGCCCGCCTCGGGCCGCGATCTCGCCCGTGCCCTCGAGGCGCCCGCGCCTGCCGCCCGCCGAACGCGGCTCCTCGCGTTCCTGGCGGCTGCGTGTGTGCTTGCGGCCGTCCTCCTTGTCGTGCAGGCCCTGCGCCGCGAGACGCGGCGCGCGAGCCCCCCGTCCCCTCCCGGGGCCCTGCCCGCCTCCGTGTCGGGCCCTGCACCGTCGGCGTTCGACCTCTACGAGAAGGCGCTCGCCGCCTATCAGGCGAACACAAAGGCGGAGAACACACGGGCGATCGCGCTCTACGACGAGGCGCTCCGCGTCGAGCCGAAGTACGCGCCCGCCTGGGCGGGGCTCGCCTTCGCGTGCGCCCGGTACAGCTTCCAGTACTTCGACGGGGACCCCAAATGGGCAGGCCGCGCCGAAGAGGCGGCCGCGAGGGCGCTCGAGTACGGTCCGTTCCTCGCGGAGGCGCATCAGGCGCGGGCGCAGGTCCTCTCGTCCCAGCACCAGAACTTCGACTTCCGCAGGGCGCTGCCGGAGGCTCGCCGCGCGCTCGAACTTTCTCCGAAGTTCGCCATTGCGCACTACTGGATGGGTGTCGGTTACGGGCTGCACCTCGGGCTCTTCGACGAAGGCGTGCGCGCCCTCGAGCGGGCGGCGGAGATCAACCCGAAGTGGGCGGCGCCCGTCGCGTCGATGGGGGTTATCCGCCTCCAGCAGGGCCGGTACGACGACGCGCTCACGTTCGCGCGCAAGGCGGTCGAGATGGCGCCGGGCTACAGCGTCGCGTACGTCCCGCTCGTGGAGGCGCTCCTGAGGCAGGGGCGCGACGCCGAGGCCGACGTCGAGATCACCCGCGCACTCGAGAAGGAGCCGCGCAACACGTGGGCCCTGAGCCTCAGAGCCGTCCTCGTGGCGAAACGCGGCGCCTGGGGCGAGGCCGACGCGCTGATCGAGAAGGCCGCCGGTCTCTACGACGACCACCACGTCCAGTACAACGCGGCGCTCGTCGCGGCAGTGCGCGGCGACGCCGCTGGGGCTGTCGAACGTCTCCGGAGGGTGGTCGCCGGCAACTTCAACCCGCACGGCTGGTTTGCCGCCGACCCGCTCCTCGCACCCGTCCGAAACGACGCGGCTTTCCGCGCGTTTCTGGAGGAGTCGCGGCGGACGTTCGAGGCCGACCGCGCGGCGTTCACCGCCCGCTGAGGTGTGCTCGAGGCACCTGATCGAGGTATTCTTCCGGCCCATCCCCTTGGAACGGAGGTTTCGTGGAGCGATTCACCGGACTGATCGGACTCGCGATCGTGTGGGCCGTCGCGCTGCTCCTGTCGAAGAACCGCAAGGCGATCCGCTGGCGGACGATCGGCTGGGCGTTCGCGCTTCAGATGGTGTTCGGCGTCCTGGTCCTCTACTGGGAGCCCGGCAAGCAGGGCCTCGAGTCGTTCTCGAACGGCGTCTCGCACGCGATCGGCTACGCGGACCAGGGGTCGTCCTTCCTGTTCGGCTGGCTCGCCGGTCCGATGGACGCCCTCGGCGAGAAGACGGGCCTCGGCTTCCGGGGGATCATCTTCGCGTTCAAGGTCCTCCCGATCATCATCTTCATCTGTTCGTTCTTCTCGATCCTGTACTACTTCGGGATCATCCAGATCATCGTCAAGGGCATGGCGTGGGTCATGCAGAAGACGATGAAGGTTTCCGGCGCCGAGTCGCTGTGCGTCGCGGCGAACGTGTTCATCGGGCAGACGGAGGCCCCGGTCCTCATCGCGCCCTACATCGTCACGATGACGACCTCGGAGCTCTTCACGATGATGGTCGGCGGCATGGCCCACGTCTCGGGCGCCGTCATGCTCGCGTACGTGCTCATGGGCGCGCCGCTGAAGTACCTCATCACGGCGTCCGTCATGGCGGCGCCGGGCACGTTCCTCATCACGAAGATCATGTGGCCGGAGACGGAGAACCCCGTGACGATGGGCACCGTCAAGATGCAGATCGAGAAGCACGACGCGAACTTCATCGACGCGGCCGCGACGGGCGCCTCGCAGGGCATGACGCTCGTCCTGAACATCGCGGCGATGCTCATCGCGTTCGTCGCCCTCATCGCGATGATCAACGGGTTCCTCGGCTGGGCCGGCGGCCTCGTCGGGTACCCGACGTTCTCGCTCCAGACCGTATTCGGCTGGGTCCTCGGGCCGCTGGCCTGGGCGCTCGGCGCGCCGAAGCAGGACATGGCCACCGTGGGCAACCTCATCGCGAACAAAACCGTCATCAACGAGTTCTTCGCGTTCTCCATGTTCAAGGACGTCGTCGGGACGCTGTCCGAGAAGGGCAAGATCATCGCGACGTTCGCTCTCTGCGGCTTCGCGAACTTCTCGTCCATCGGCATCCAGATCGGCGGCATCGGCGGACTCGCGCCCACGCGCAAGTCCGATCTCGCCCGTCTCGGCTTCCGGGCTCTTCTCGCCGGCTCGCTGGTCAGCTTCATGACGGCCGCCATCGCCGGCATCCTGATGTCCTAGGAGAACACGCGCATGGATCCCAGGCTTTCGGCCGCCGCGGAGTGGCTCCGCGAACGTCTCCCGCACCCGCCGCTCGTCGGCGTGATCCTCGGCTCGGGCCTCGGCGATTTCGCCGACGGCGTGGACGAGGCCGTCGTCGTGCCCTACGGGAAGATCCCGGGCTTCCCGGCCTCGGCAGTGGTGGGCCACGCGGGGGCGCTCGTCGGCGGGAGAGTACACGGCGTTCCGACCGTCGTCCTGTCCGGCCGCGTGCATTTCTACGAGGGCCATCCGATGGCGTCCGTGGTTTTCCCGGCGCGTGTGCTCGGTCTCCTCGGCTGCCGCACGGTGATCGTGACGAACGCCGCGGGCGGCATCGACACGTCCTTCAAGTCCGGGAACCTCATGTTGATCGAGGACCACATCAACGGGTTCGGGACGAACCCGCTCGTGGGCGCCAACGAGGAGGACCTCGGGCCGCGGTTCCCCGACATGTCCGACGCCTACCGCAAGGACCTCCGCGCGATCGCGCTCGCGGTGGCCCGGAAGGAGCGCGTCGTCCTGAAAAAGGGCGTCTACATCGGCGTCCACGGCCCGTCCTACGAGACGCCGGCCGAGATCCGCGCGTTCCGCCGCTGGGGCGCTCACGCCGTGGGGATGTCCACCGTCCCCGAGGTCGTCGCGCTGAACCAGATGAGCGTCGGCGTCATCGGGATCTCCTGCATCACGAACATGGCGGCCGGCGTCCTCAAGAAGCCGCTCGTCCACACCGAAGTCCTCGAAACCACGCAGCGCGTCAAGGGCGAGTTCGTGCGGCTCCTGACCGCGCTCGTGCGCGCGCTCGGCGAGGGCCGGTCCGGGGCAACCGAGGATGCGCTTGCGCCGACGAAGAGGCCTGCGAAGAGGCCCGCGAAGGCGCCGAAGTCGAAGGGAAAGGCACGCCGATGAGCCCGCGGCCGCTGACGGCCGACGAGGTGGCCCGGCTCGTGGCCGCCGCTACGGCGGTCCGCGAGAACGCGGCGGCTCCGTACTCGAAGTTCCGCGTGGGCGCCGCCCTCCTCGCCGAGGACGGGCGCATCTTCACGGGCTGCAACGTCGAGTCCGCGTCGTACGGGCTCACCGTCTGCGCCGAGCGAACGGCCGTCTTCAAGGCGATCTCCGAGGGCGCGAAGGGGTTTCGCGCCGTCGCCGTCGTGACCGACGCCGAGCCTCCGGCCTCGCCCTGCGGCGCCTGCCGCCAGGTGCTCTGGGACCAGTGCCGCGACATCGACGTTCTGATCGCGACGCCGCGCGGCATCGCGACGCGCACGCGACTCGCGGCGCTGCTGCCGATGGCGTTCGAGTTCTAGGGCCAAGAGAAGAGAAGAGGAGATTTCTTTGAAGATGAAGAGGGGAGAAGAGGGAGAAGAGAAGATTTCTTTGAAGGTGAATATGGCAGGGGTGCTGCCGACGCTCGCGAGGCGCGCCTTGGTTCTCGCGGTGTTCTGCATCGCCTTCTCCCTCGCGGCGCCGCCGGCCGCCGCCGCCGATACCCCTCACGCGCCTTTTAAGAAATCCCCCTCTTCCTCTTCGGTCTCTTCGGTCGACACACTGGTCACTGCCGCTCATGTCCTGACGATGGACGGTACCGATCGCGTCTTCTCTCCCGGCGCGGTTGCGATCAAAGGTGGCGCAATTGTGGCGGTGGGGAAGCCTTCCGATCTCCTCGCTCTGTATTCTCCGAAGCAAAGAATTCTTCGTCCGAACGCGGTCGTCCTGCCGGGCCTGGTCAACACGCACACGCACGCCGCGATGAACCTCCTGCGCGGCATCGCAGACGACCTGCCGCTCATGGACTGGCTCACGAAGTACATCTTCCCGGCCGAGGGCAAGAACGTCTCGCCGGGCTTCGTGAGGGCGGGGACGCTCCTCGCCTGCGCCGAGATGGTGCGCGGGGGGACCACGACGTTTGCGGACATGTACTACTTCGAGTCCGACGTCGCCTCGGCGGTGGACCAGTGCGGGATGCGCGCCGTCCTCGGAGAGACGTGGCTGGATTTCCCCGTGCCCGCCCACAAGGACCTTCCAGAGTCGATCTCCATGACGCGGGCGTTCCTCGAGAAGTGGAAAGGCCACCCCCGCGTGATCGCGGCGGTCGCGCCGCACGCGCCGTTCACGAACTCGAAGGAGTCGCTGCTCGCGGCGCGGGACCTCGCGCTCGAGTTCAAGGCGCCGCTCCTGATACACGTCTCCGAGACGAAGGACGAGCAGAAGCAGATCGCCGAGAAGTACGGCACGACGCCCGCGAAGTGGCTGGATTCGATCGGCTTTCTCGGCCCGAACGTCCTCGCGGCCCACGGGGTCTGGCTGGACGCCGACGACATGCGCCTCTTCGCGGAGCGCCGCGTGGGGCTCGCGCACAACCCCGAGTCGAACATGAAGCTCGCGTCGGGTGCGGCGCCCGTCGTCGCGGCGCGGAAGGCCGGGATCAGCGTCGGTCTCGGGACGGACGGCGTCGCGGGCTCGAACAACGACCTCGACATGTGGGAGGCGATGGACTTCGCCGGGAAGCTGGCGAAAGTCTCGACGATGGACCCGACCGCGCTGCCCGCGAAGGACCTCCTCCGGATGGCGACGATCGAAGGCGCCCGCGCCATGAAGCTGGACGACCGGATCGGCTCCCTCGAAGCCGGGAAGCGCGCCGACCTCGTGGCCGTGGACCTCGGGAAGGCGCGGACGCATCCCGTGTGGGATCTGTACTCGACGCTCGTCTACGCGGCGAAGGAAAGCGACGTGACGCTCACGATGGTCGAGGGCCGGGTCCTCTGGAACGGGATCCGCGTGACGACGCTGGACGAGGCGAAGGTCATCCGGGACGCCGAGGAATGGCGGAAGAAGATCGCGGCGTCGCTCGCGCCGGCCGGAGCGAAATGAGCCTCTTCGTCCGCACCATCATCAAGAAGCGCGACGGCCAGGAGCTGGGAGAAGGGGAGATCGCCGACTTCGTCGGGGGCGTGACGTCCGGCGCGATCACGGACGAGCAGGCGGCGGCGTTCCTGATGGCGGTCTGCATCCGCGGAATGACGACCCGTGAGACCGCCGCGCTCACGTTCGCGATGATGCGTTCCGGCGAAACGTGGGATCTCTCCCGCCACGGCTTCGTCGCCGACAAGCACTCCACGGGCGGCGTCGGCGACAAGGCGACGCTCGTCCTCGCGCCGCTGCTCGCCGCCGTGGGCGTGAAGGCCGGAATGATGTCGGGCCGCGGCCTCGGCCACACGGGCGGCACCCTCGACAAGCTCGAATCGATCCCCGGCTTCAAGACGGGCCTCCCGAAGGCGGAGTTCGACCGGCTCCTCGACACGGTCGGGTGCGCTCTCATCGGCCAGACGGACTCGATCGCCCCCGCGGACCGGCGCCTCTACGCGCTGCGCGACGTGACGGGCACGGTCGAGTCGATCCCGCTCATCACGGCCTCGATCCTGTCCAAGAAGCTCGCGACCGGAGCGCAGGCCGTCGTGTTCGACGTGAAGACGGGGAACGGCGCCTTCATGGCCGACCCGAGGGACGCCGAGAAGCTCGGGCGCGCCCTCGTGGACACGACGCGCGCGACGGGGCGCAAGGCCTCGGGCTACCTCACGGCGATGGACCGCCCGATCGGCGAGGCGGTCGGGAACGCGAACGAGGTCGAGGAGTCGATCCGCATGCTCGCGGGCGAGGGCCCGGCGGACCTGCGGGAGAACACGCTCCTGCTCGGCGCCGACCTGCTGCTCGCGGCGGGCGTCGAGACGAACCCGAAGGACGCGCGCCGGCGGCTCAACGCGGCGCTCGCCGACGGACGCGCGCTCGAGGTCTTCGCAAAGCTCATCGCGGCGCAGGGCGGAGACGCGACCGTCTGCGACGACCCGAAGCGCCTTCCGCAGCCCGCCTCCCGGCGCGACGTGCCGGCGCCCGAAGCCGGCGTCGTCACGCGGATCGCGACGCGCGAGGTGGGAATGCTCGCGATCGAGCTCGGCTGCGGCCGCTCGAAGAGGGAAGACGTGATCGACCCGGCCTCGGGCTTCCGCGTGAAGAAGAAACCCGGCGATGCGGTGGCGGCGGGGGAGCCGCTCCTCGTCGTCGAGCTGGGCCCGACCGCGAAGCCGAGGGCGGATTTCTTCGAGAGGCTCGCGGCCTGCTGGACGATCGCGCCGCCGGGCGCTGCCGTCGAGTCCCTGCCGTTCGTCGTCGGCACGCTCTGACGCCGCGTGTGCCCTGCCGTAGGCGCTAAACTCACGGGAGATTGAGTCTCCAATCGGGAAGCCGGCTCGGTTCCTACGAGGTTCTCGGTCCGCTCGGCGCGGGCGGAATGGGAGAGGTCTACCGGGCGAAGGACCCGCGCCTCGCAAGAGAAGTCGCGATCAAGATCCTGCCGGAAGAATTCTTTGAAGGTGAAGAGAGGAGGCAGCGGTTCGAAAGGGAGGCGCGGCTCCTCGCGGCGCTCAACCATCCCGGAATCGCCGCGATCTACTCATTCGAAGAAATCCCCTCTTCCGCTTCCTCTTCGTCCCGCCACATCCTCGTGATGGAGCTCGTCGAGGGCGAGACGCTCCGCGAACGGATGAAAACCGGCGGGATCTCGTCGCGCGAGGCGCTCGACGTCGCGGCGCAGATCGCGCGCGGCCTCGCGGCGGCCCACGCGAAGGGGATCGTCCACCGCGACCTGAAGCCCGAGAACGTCGTCGTTGCGAAGGACGGCCGCGTGAAGATTCTCGACTTCGGCCTCGCGAAGCTCTCGCCGCAGGCCGGGGCGGCCGACGAGCTCTCGTCGGCCGGAACCCGGTCGCTTCTGACCGAAGCGGGCGCGGTCTTCGGGACGGTCGGTTACATGTCGCCCGAACAGGTGCGCGGCGAGCCCGTCGACGGGCGTTCGGACATTTTCAGCTTCGGGACGCTCCTCTACGAGCTGCTCGCGGGGAAGAACCCCTTCCGGGCCGCGACGCCGGCCGAGACGATGACCGCCATCCTGAGGCACGACGCGCCGCCGCTCGCCGGGGTGACGCCGGCGCTCTCGCAGATCGTCGCGCGCTGTCTCGAGAAGAAGCCGGAACGGCGATTCCATTCCGCGGAGGACCTCGCGTTCGCGCTGGAAAGCTCCTCGGGGTCGACGGTGGCGCCGGCCGTTCCGGGTGCCGACGCCCGCTCGACACGGCGCGCCCGCGCCGCGCTCGCGGCGGCGTGCGCAGCCGGCCTCGTTCTCGGCGCGTCGGCCGTGTTCCTACTGGGGACGCGCGCCGCGCGCAACGCCCGCGAAGGCGGTGAGGTTCACGATCCAGCCTCCGGAGGGCGGAAACTTCGTGAACGCTCTCGAGGCGACGGCGTTCGCGTTTTCGCCGGACGGGACGCAGCTTGCCTACGTCGCGAGGGAGCCGAAGGGTGGGCGCCGTGTTTGGCTTCGGGCCTTGTCCGACTTCGAGGGCCGGCCGCTTGCGGGCACGGAGGGGGCTTCGTCGGTGTTCTGGTCGCCGGACGGACTCGCGCTCGGGTTCTTCGCCGGAAGCAAGCTGAAGCGCGTCGATCTTCCGGCAGGTGCGCCGGTCTCGATCTGCGAGGCCGCCGGCGGAGGAGGCAAGTCGGGTACGTGGGGGACTGGAGGCGACATCCTCTACGCGAATGTTCAGGGCGACGCGATTTACCGGGTCCCGGCATCCGGCGGGACGCCGAGCGTCGTCCTGAAGCCTGACGCGGCGGCAGGCGAGGAGCGGGTGGTCTGGCCCTGGTACCTGCCGGACGGCAGGAGGTTCCTTTTCTATTCGCGCTTCAAGGACACGGGAAGAGTCATGCTGGCCGAGCCGGGGAAGCCCCCCAGACTCGTGCTGGCGGCCGCGTCGACGGTCCAGTACGTGGATCCGGGCTATCTCGCCTTCGTGAAAGAGGGGAGTCTCCTCGCCCAGCGCTTCGACCCGCGGAGCGGGACGTTGTCCGGTGTTCCGTTCTCGGTCGCCGAGCGGGTCCGGTACTTCATGTCGACCGCTTCCGGCTCGTTCGCGACGTCGCGCGGTGGCTCGCTCGCGTACCAGGTCCACGACGACGTCCATCGCCTCGTCTGGTTCGACCGCTCAGGCCGCGAGGTCGGGACGGTCGGTGTGCCCGCGAAGCACCACGACGTCCGGGTCTCCCGCGACGGCCGCCCGATTCTCTTCGACCGCGCCGTGGAGGATCTCGGGACCTACGACGTCTGGTCTTTCGACGCCGGGCGAAACGTGGAAACTCGTGTGACGTCCACGCCGGACAGCGAGTTTTCGCCCCTCTGGCTGCCCGGGGGGAAGGGCCTCCTCTACTCGGCCGTCCGGGGGTCGAATCCGCGCCTCGTGCGCCGGGACCTCGCGACGGGACACGAGGAGGTCGTGCTCCCGGAGGGCGGCTTTCAGATAGCCGGCGACATCTCGCCCGACGGGAAGACGCTCGTCTACTTCGCGAGAGCCGCGAAGGGCTCCTTCGACATGTGGGAGGTCGGGCTCGAGGGCGCCGGCTCGCCCCGCCTGCTCCTCGAAGGGACTTCACTGGGTACGATCGTGCGGTTTTCTCCCGACGGTCGCTTTCTCGCGTTCACGTCCGGTGAGGCGGGGCAGCCCGAGGCCTACGTGATGCCGTACCCGGGGCCCGGGGAGAAGACCCGCGTTTCGTCGGAAGGCGCGAGCGGAGTGCGCTGGAGCCGGGACGGAAGCGAACTCCTCTATCTGACCCGTGATCTGCACCTCATGTCGGTGCCGGTTCGGACGTCTCCGTCGCTCCATCTGGGCGTTCCGAAGTCCCTCTTCCAGGTCAAGGGCCGTTCCGGCGGCTGGCTGGCCTTCGAGGTTTCGACGGACGGGACGCGGTTCCTCGCCATCACGACGGAATCGGTCGCCGACGAGCGTCCCCTGAACGTCGTCGTGAACTGGCCGGCCGAGGCTCCGAAGTAGCCGGTCGTTTATCCTCCCCGCGGTGCTGTACCGCCTCGAAAGCGTCCGCAAGAGCTTCGGGACGAAGGACGTCCTCGTAGAGGCCACGTGGCAGCACGATCCGGGTCGGATCGTGGGGCTCGTGGGGCGTAACGGGGCGGGGAAGTCGACCGTCCTGAAGATCGTCCAAGGCACTGTCGAGCCCGACGGGGGGAAACGCCATCTCGCTGGCGGGACTACCTTTGCGTCGCTCGATCAGGCCGTCGAGCCCGAGGGCGACGAGCCCCTCCGGGCCTTCGTCGCCCGCGCCCAGGAGCCGCTCCTCGACCTCGAGCGGACGATGCGGCGGCTGGAGGAGGAGATCGCCACGCACGGCGCCGACGGCGACCGGACGGCTCTCGACGCTCTTCTCGCCGAGCACGACGACGTGCGTGAGCACTTCGAACGCTCGGGAGGGTACGAGGCCGATTCCCGGATCGACCGCGTCCTCGAAGGCGTGGGCCTCGCGCGGACGATGTGGGACCGTCCCGTCGGCGACCTCTCGGGCGGGCAGAAGCACCGTGCCCAGATCGCGCGCCTTCTGCTGACCGACGCGTCCGTCCTCCTCCTCGACGAGCCCACGAACCACCTCGACGTCTCGGGCATGGAGTTCCTCGAGGGCTGGCTCGTCGAAAGGAAGACGTCCGCGAACCTCTCGGCGCTCGTCGTCTCGCACGACCGCCGCTTCCTCAACGCGGTCGCGGACCGCATCGTCGAGGTCGCGAACGGCCGCCTCGAGGACTACCCGGGCGACTACGCGACGTACCGCAAACTGAAAGCGGAGCGGGACCGCGTGCGGGCGAAGGAGGCCGAGAAGCAGCGGCAGATGATCGAGCGGACCGAGGACTTCATCCGCCGCAACATCGCGGGGCAGAAGACGAAGCAGGCGCAGGGGCGACGGAAGATGCTCGCGCGGATCGAGCGCATCGAGGCGCCCCGGGAGGACGCGAACGACGTTTCGATCCGGTTCGAGGAGGCGCGCGTTTCGGGCGGGCGCGTCCTCGAGGCGAAGAAGATCGTCCCCGGCTACCCGGAGACCGGACCCCTCACGCAGCCCGTCTCGTTCCTGCTGCGCCGCGGCGACCGCATGGCGCTGTGGGGGCCGAACGGCTGCGGCAAGACGACGCTCCTGAAGAACCTGGCCCGGGTTCTCCCTGCGATATCGGGGTCGGTCGCGCCCGGCGTCGGCGTCCTGATCGGTTACTACGACCAGGAGATGGCCGACCTCTCGCCGAACGCGTCCGCGCTCGACGTCGTGATGGATCTCGACCCCTCGATGAAGGAGGGCGAGGCGCGCGACTTCCTCGCCCTCTTCGACTTCCGGGGCGACGAGGTCTACCAGAAGATCGCGACGCTCTCCGGCGGCGAGAAGGGCCGGCTCTCGCTCGCGCGCATCGTCTTCGGCGGCGCGAACCTGCTCCTCCTCGACGAGCCCACGAACCACCTCGACCTCGACGCGCGCGAGGCGCTCGAGGACGCGCTGCTGGAGTTCGAGGGCGCGATCGTCTTCGTCTCCCACGACCGCTGGTTCGTCGACCGCATCGCGACGCAGATCCTCGAGATCGCGCCGGGCGGCGCGGTCGAAGTGCACGACGGGAACTACTCGGAGATGCTCAGGAGAAAGAAGGAGCAGGAGAGAAGAAGAGGGGAAGACAAAGAGAAGATTTCTTTGAAAGGTGAAGAGGCGGGCGGCGCCTCCCGTGGCGGCGGTGCGCGCTCCGGCGCAGCCCGCACCGCGGGGGCGCAACCCGGCGCTGCGGCCACACACACACCTTCTAAGAAGTCTTCGTCTTCTTCTTCCTCTCCGGACCGCGCCGCCGAGAGGCGGCGCGCCAAGAACCAGAGAATCCTCTCCGATCTCGAGGAAGTCATCTCTCGTCTCGAGCAGGAGATCCGAACTCTGGACGTCTCGCTCGCCGATCCCGACGTCTACCGCGACGGGGAGAAGGCGCGGGGCGTCTCGGCCGCCCGCGACGCGGCCCGTAAGGCGCTCGAGGCGAAGCTGTGGGAGTGGGAAGAGACGTCGCGCAAACTCGAGACGCACGAGGTGACGGCGTGACCGCGCCCGCCGGCGGCCCGCGCACGGCCTCGATTCTCGCCATCGGAAGCGAGCTTCTCGGGACGACGCGCCTCGACACGAATTCGCTCTTCCTCACGGGCCGCATGGAAGCCCTCGGCATCTCCACCGTCCGAAAGGCCTGCGTCGGAGACGGGTGGGACGACCTCCTCGCCGAGATCGCCGCCGCCCTCGAGCGCGCACCCCTTCTCGTGACGTCCGGCGGTCTGGGCCCGACCGACGACGACCGGACCAAGGAAGCCGTTGCGGCGGTGCTCGGCCGCCCGCTCGTGCGGGACGAGGAGATCCTGCTTCGGCTCAGGGAGCGCTTCCGGAAGCGCGGCTACGAAATGCCCGAGGTGAACGCGAAGCAGGCGGACGTCATCGAGGGCGCGACCGTGCTCGCGAACCGGCGCGGGAGCGCGCCGGGCTTTCTCGTCGAGCAGGGCGGGAAGACCGTCGTCCTCCTGCCGGGCGTCCCGCACGAGATGAAGGCGATGTGGGACGACGCGGCCGCGCCGCTCCTCGCGCGCGCGGCCGGGGCCGGCCTCCACCGGCGCATCCTGAAGGTGGCCGCGATGCCGGAGAGCGTCGTCGAGACGCTGATCAAACCCGTCTACGCGGCGTATCCGGACGTGCCCATCACGATTCTCGCCTCGCCCGGCGAGGTGCAGCTGCACTTCGCGGCGCAAGGCACGCCGGCCGAGGCCGGCGCCGCCCTCGACGGGATCGAGGCCGCGTTTCAGAAGGCTCTCGCTGGCGAGATCTTCGGGCGGGACGACGAGACGCTCGAGGGCGTGGTCGGAGATCTCCTGCGCCGCGGGCAGAAGACGCTCGCGCTGGCGGAGTCCTGCACGGGCGGCCTGCTCGCCGGGCGCCTCACGGACGTCGCGGGCTCGTCGGACTACTTCCTCGGATCGGCCGTCACCTACGCGAACACGGCGAAGGCGGAACTCGTGGGCGTGTCGGCCGGCACGCTCGAGCGCTTCGGCGCCGTCTCCGAGGAGACCGCCGGCGAGATGGCGCTCGGCGCGCGGCTCCGGTTCGGAGCGTCGATCGGCCTCTCCGTCACGGGGATCGCGGGTCCGGGCGGCGGCACACCCGATAAGCCGGTGGGAACGGTCCACTTCGCCCTCGACGACGCCGGCGGCGCGCGCCTGCACCAGAGGCTCCTGATGCCGGGCGATCGCGCGCTGGTCCGCCGCTGGAGCACCTCGTCGGCGCTGTCGATGCTGCGCCACCACCTGCTCGGGACGGCGGGGTGGCGCCCGTGACGCGCGAGCTTCTCGCCCTCGCGGCGGCGTACCTCCTCGGCTCCGTGCCCTTCGCGATCGTCCTCGTGCGTCTCTTCAAGGGCGTCGACGTGCGGACGCAGGGTTCGGGCAACGCGGGCGCGACGAACGTCCTGCGCACGGCGGGGAAGGGTCTCGCGGTCGGAACGATGCTCCTCGACGTCGGCAAGGGCGTCGCCGCGGTCCTCGTCATGATGTCCGTCACGTACGACCCACGCTGGCTCGGAGCGGCGGCCGTCGCCGCGGTTCTCGGCCACGTCTTCCCGGTCTGGTTCTCGTTCCGCGGCGGCAAGGGGGTTGCGACGGCGATCGGCGGCTTCGGTGTCCTCGCCCCGTGGGCGGTCCTGGCCGTCGTCGGGGCCTTCGTGGTCGTCGTCGCGGCGACGCGGCTCGTCTCCCTCGGTTCGATCACCGCCGCATGTCTCCTGCCGCTCGCGATGCGGCTCCTCATCCACGCACCGGACGCCGAGGTCGTCGCCGCCGCCGCGGTGACGCTGCTCCTCGTCGTCTCGCATCGGTCCAACATCGTGCGGCTCCTCGCGGGCACCGAGCGCCGCCTCGGACGGAGGGACTCGTGACGCAGATCGCCATCGTGGGAACGGGCGCGTGGGGAACGGCGCTCGCCGTCCACGCCGCCAACGCCGGGCACGACGTCCGGCTGCTCGGGCGGCGTGGCGACGTCGTCGAGCGGCTGCACGCGACCCGCCAGCACCCCGCGCTCAAGGGCGCGCCGCCGATCCCGGATCGGGTCCGCATCACGACGGACCCCGCGGATGCCTTCCCGGGCGCGGCCGCAGTCCTCTGGTCCGTGTCGGTCCAGGCGACGGCGGCCGAACTCGCGCGTCTCAAGGACGTGCTTCCCGCTGCGCCGCTCGTTGCGACGTCAAAGGGCATCGAGATCGGGACGCGTCGCCGGACGACCGAGATCATGGCGTTCGTGACGGGCCGGACGTCCGGCCTCGCCGCGCTCTCGGGCCCGACGTTCGCGGCCGAGGTGGCGCGCGCGCTGCCGGCCGCCGCCGTCGTCGCGTCGCCGGACCCGGAGGTCTCGCGTTTCCTGCAGGGCCTCCTCTCGTCGCCGACGCTGCGGCTTTACCGGTCGAGCGACGTCGTCGGCGTCGAGATCGCCGGCGCGGCGAAGAACGTCATCGCGATCGCGGCGGGACTCGTGGACGGCCTGAAGCTCGGGCACAACACGCGCGCCGCGATGCTCACGCGGGCGCTCGCGGAGATCCGGCGGCTCGGCACTCAGCTCGGCGGGCAGCCCGAGACGTTCTCCGGCCTCGCCGGAGTCGGGGACCTCATCCTCACGGCCACGGGCGACCTCTCGCGCAACCGCCGCGTGGGCCTCGCGCTCGCGTCCGGGAAGTCGCTGCCCGAGGCCATCGCGGCGCTCGGCGGAGAGGTCGCCGAGGGCGTCGCGACGGCTCCGGCCCTTCTCGAGCTCGCGGCGGCCGCGGGCGTCGAGATGCCCATCTCCGAGATGGTGCGTGGCATCCTCGCGGGGGAGACGTCGCCGGCCGACGCCGTTCGGCGGCTCATGACGCGCTCGCTGAAGGAGGAGAAGTCCTGAACGAGGTGAAGCTCCCGCCCGAGCGGCCGCCCGCGCCCGGCACGCAGATCGTCGTCCCGGAGGGGCTGTCGCTCTTCTACGCGCGCGTGCATACGCCCGCGGACGAACCGCCGCCGGTGCCCGGCGTCGTGGACGTCGCCGTTCTCGACATGCACCACGGGTACGCGAACCTCGGGCACGCCTCGATCGTCGAGAGCATCCTGAACTACGCGCACGACGAGCGCGCGAGGCGGAACGGAAGCGCCCCCGCCGTGCGCGTGCTCAGCTACGACGTCCGCGCGGGGCACGCGATCCCGACGTCGGTCGCGCGGTTCCCGCTCATCGTCGGGACGGGCGGGCCGGGAGCCCTCGATCCTCGCGAGAACGACGGCGTGTCGCCGGGCTCTCAGGGCGTCCACGAAGACCCCGCCTGGGAGGCGCCTCTCTTCCGGTTCTTCGACGCCGTGATCCGGACGGAGGGCACCGCCCTGCTCGGGATCTGCCACTCCTTCGGGATCCTTTCGCGCTGGTCGGGAGCGGCGCGCTCGGAGCTGCGCTCGGAGCGCAAGGGCGGCAAGAGCGCGGGCATCGTCACGAACGTCCTCACCGACGAGGCGTGGGCGCACCCGTTCTTCGCCGACTACTTCGCCGAGAACGGGGGCCCCGAGGTCAAGGTCCTCGACAGCCGCCTCTACGACCTGCTGCCGACGGGGAACGGGTTCGCGCGCCCCCTCGCGTTCGAGTGCGAGCCCGGGGGCACGCGGCCGGGCGAGGCCGTCACGATGCTGGAATTCGCGCACGCTTTGGGCAGCGCGCTTCCCCGGGTGTGGGGCGTGAACCACCACCCGGAGATCGGCGACGTCGGCCTCCAGCGCGAGAGGCTGCAGCGGCTCTGGGAGAACGGCGGCCTCACCGAGGCCTGGTTCAAGGAGCGCCTGAGCGCGCTCGAAGCGTGGAACGCTTCGGCGGCCGCGGAGCACGGGCTCCAGAAGACGACGTCGTGGACCTTCGAGAGGCCGATTCGCCTTCACCTCGCCCGGATCTTCGACGAGAGGGAGTGAGCTACAGCTTCCCGTGCAGGTCGCAGTGCGACCCGTGCGGGTGATGGAGCGCGCCGTTCACGTCGTAGTCCACGTGGTCGCCGTGCGGGACGGCCGCGTGCCCGGCGCTCGCGTGTCCTTCCGGGCAGGTGCACTCGACCGGCGCGCAGGCGCCGGGGCGCCGACGGCTCACGTCGAGGCGGTGCTCGTCGGCGTGGCCCTCGTGCGGAGCGTGCAGGTGCCCGTCGTGGAGGTAGTCCGCGTGGTCGCCGTGGCGGACGGCCTTGTGGCCGCAGCCGTCGCCGTGGCGGTGGGCGTGGTCCCCATGCTCCTTGCAGCTCACGCGTGCATCGTCTCGCGCCGCGGGGGCCGCGGTCAACCGTGGGATAATTGTCCAGATGCAATCGCGTTGCATGAAGGGCGTCGCGCTCCTCGCCTGTTCCATCGCCGCGGGTGCCGCGGGCGCCGCGGCGGCCGAGCCGCGCCCCGTCGCGGCCGCGACGATCGCGCCGCTCGCGAGCCTGACGGCGCAGGTGGCGGGCAGCGGCTGGGACGTCGTGACGGTGGTCCCGCCCGGCGTCTCGCCGCACGTGTTCGAGCCTGGCCCACGCGACGTGAAACGCCTCGCGAAGGCCCGTCTCGTCGTGACGGTCGGTGCGGGGTACGACGACTGGGCGGCCCGGCTCGTGGCGGCCTGCGCCGCGCGGGCCGTCATCCACGACGCCGGGGCGAGCGTCGGAGTCCTGGCGGACGCAGGACCGGAGGGGAAGCACGACCACGACGGTGAAATCGGCCGCGATCCGCATTGGTACCTCTCGCCGCGCCGCGCGGCCGCGGCTCTCGCCCCCCTCGCCGAAGCGTTCGCCCGGATCGACCCGCCCGGTGCGGAGGGCTACCGTGCCCGCGCCGCCGGGGCGGCCCGGTCGCTCGAGGCGCTCGACGCCGAGATCGCGGCGATGCTCGCGCCGCTGCGAGGGCGATCGGTCGTGTCCACGCACAACTCCTGGACGTACTTCCTGGCCGACTACGGGCTCGTGAACGGCGGCTCCGTCGAGCCGGTGCCCGGGCGCGAGCCCACCCCGCGGCAGCTGCGCGACCTCGTCGACCTCGTGCGCGCAAGGCGGATTCCGGCCCTCTTCACGGAGCCGCAGTTTCCGCCATCCGCGGCCCGCGTCGTGTCCCGGGACGCGGGTATCCCTCTCGTTCTCGCCGACGCACAGGGCGGCGTGCCGGGCCGCGAGACGTACGCCGAGCTGCTGCGCTTCAACGCGCGCGCGTTCCGGGAGGGCCTCCGGTGAGCGTCGGCGTCAGGTTCGAAGGCGTCTCCGTATCCCTGGGCGCGAGGCCCGTCCTGACGAATGTGTCTTTCGAGATCCCGGCCGGGGAGCGCACCGCGTTCGTGGGCCCCAACGGGGGAGGCAAGACGACGCTCGTCAGGGCCCTCCTCGGAATCCTGCGCCCCGACAGCGGACGCGTCGTTTTCTTCGAAGGTGAAGAAAGCGAGATTGTTCGCCCGCGGATCGGGTACCTCTCCCAGCGTTCGACGCTCGCGTTCGACGCGCCGCTCTCCGCGGTCGACCTCGTCGCGTTCTCCCTTTCGCCGAAGGCCGGATTCCGGCGCGGAGCGCGCGCCGGCGAGGAAGCGCGGTCCGCGCTTCTCCGGGCCGGCCTGCACGAGAACCTCCTCGACGTCCCCGTCGGGCTCCTTTCCGGCGGGCAGCGCCAGCGCGTCCTCCTCGCCCGGGCGATCGCGGGCTCGCCGGCGCTCCTCGTCCTCGACGAGGCCGACACGGCGCTCGACACGGCGGGCCTCGCGACGCTGCGACGCCTCGTCGCGGAGGAGACCGCGGCGGGCCGCACGGTCGTGTACGTGACGCACGACAGCGACGCGATGGGCGGGGCGGACGCCGTCTTCCGCGTGGACGGAGTCGTCGTCGAGGAGCCGGTGGACGCGTGATCGAGTTCCTCGCCTACCCGTTCTTCCAGCGGGCCCTCGCCGCGGGCGCCCTCGCGGCCCTGCTCTGCGGCGCGCTGTCGTTCTTCGTCGTCCTCCGGCGCCTGGCTTTCGTCGGGTCGGGCGTCGCGCACGCCGCATTCGGCGGCGTCGCCGTCGCGACCCTCTTCGGCTTCCCGCCGCTCGCGGGCGGCCTCGTGGCGGCGCTCCTCGTGGCGGGGGCGGCGGCGCGGGCCGAGGGCTCGTCGGTGAGCGAGGACTCCGCCGTGGGCGTCTTCACGGTCGCAGCCATGGCGCTCGGCGTCGTGGCGCTGGGTTTCGTGAAGACGAACGTCGACCTCTTCGGCCTCATGTTCGGGAACATCCTGACCGTCGCGCCCGGAGACCTCGTCGTGCTCGGCGTCGCGACGGCGGCCGTCCTCGCCGCGCTCGCGTTCTTCTTCCGCCCGCTCCTCCTCGCGTCCGTGGACGAGGAGGGGGCCGGGGTTGCGGGCGTGAATACGGGCGCGATGAGGCTCCTGGTCCTCGTCCTCGTCGGCGTCGCGGTCGTCGTCGCGCTGAAGGTCGTCGGGATCCTGCTCGTCTCGGCGCTCCTCGTCCTGCCGGGCGCCGCGGCGCGGCCGCTCGCGGCGCGCTGGCCGGCACTCCTCGCGGGCTCGATCGCGGTGGCCCTCGTCTCGGTCGTGGGCGGCCTGCTCCTCTCGGTGGCGATCGACGTCGCCCCGGGCGCGGCGATCATCCTCGTGGGGGCGGCGATGTTCGTCGGGGCGCTGGCCCTCGGCCGCGCCCGGCGGAACTGACCGCCCGGTTTATGCTCCCCGGCATGAGCACCGCGCTACCGAACAGACTCGTTCTCGTCCGGCACGGCGAGAGCACGTGGAACCTCGAAAACCGCTTCACGGGCTGGGTGGACGTCGGCCTGTCGTCGAAGGGCGTCGAGGAGGCGCACGCGGCCGGGACGCTCCTCAAGGCCGAGGGCTTCGCGTTCGACCGCTGCTATTCGTCGCTCCTCAAGCGTGCGATCCTCACGCTCCAGATCGTCCTCGAGGAGCTCGACCAGCTGTGGATCCCGGTCGAGCGGTCCTGGCGGCTGAACGAGCGGCACTACGGCGCGCTCCAGGGCCTCAACAAGAAGGAGACGGCGCAGAAGTACGGCGACGAGCAGCTCCACAAGTGGCGCCGGGGCTTCGCGATCACGCCGCCGCCGCTCGACGCGAACGACGCCGGCCACCCGCGCTTCGACCCGCGCTATGCGGGGATGCCGCCCGAGATTCTGCCGGCCACCGAGAGCCTCGCGATCGTCGTGGACCGCTTCCTCCCGTACTGGTACGACGCGATCGTCCCGCGCCTCGCGCGCGGCGAGCAGGTGCTCGTCGCGGCGCACGGGAACAGCCTGCGCGCCCTCGTGAAGCACCTCGACGGCATCTCGGACGAGGCCATCCCCGAGCTGAACATCCCGACGGGCATCCCGCTCGTCTACACGCTCGACGCGTCGTTCCGGAAGGTGGACAGCCGGTACCTCGGCGATCCCGAGGCCGCGAAGAAGGCCGCCGAGGCCGTCGCGAAGCAGGCGAAGGCGTAGGCGCCCGGCGTCAGCGGCCCGGGGTCGGAGCGTGCGCGGGGCCCGCCGGCAACTGCTGGAGTTGCTTCGAGGCGAGCGATTCGCACGTGATCTTCACGGCGAGCTGACTGGATTCGCGCACGCGGCCTGTCTTCCACGGGTCCACCTGCAACTTCACCCAGCCGTCGAAGCTCGTCTTGAAGGAGCGGTGGCCTTTCACCGTCGTCTCCCTCCGGTCGGCGGACCACCCCTCGGCTTCGCTCGGGTTCACTGTCCAGTCGCTCCAGATGAACTGGCCCGGGTACTTGTTGGGGGTCTGGGAAACGTCCGTCTTGTACGTGCCCCGCAGACCCACGTCGACGGACGAGCAGACACCGCGGAAGGTCGTCGGCGTCGTGGCGGCGAGCGTCACGCTCGTGATGCGGCCGGCCGGCACGGGCGTCGGAGTCTGCGCGGCGGCCCCGGCAGACACGGCCAGGACGGTGCCGAGGGCGAACGCCTGCGCGCGAGTCATGTTCATGGTGACCTCTGGCGGCTAATGTGCGCCGGAAAGGACGCGTCCGCAATGCCCGGGCATGGTCCAGGGGCGCGAATCGCTTGCCCGGAGGCGCCAGACAGCCTAGAACATCACGCCGAGACGCATCTTCCAGACGAACTGGTTTCCCGCGTCCGTGAGCCCCCAGCCGGCCCCCACGTTCAGGACCGCGTCTTCGGAGAGATGGATGTCGGCCCCCGGATAGATCTGGTGGACCGGCTCGCCGCCCGAGAACGGGATTGCGCCGTAGTACTCGACGGAGAGGTCCAGCTTCTTCGAGACCTCGTAGGCGACACGCACGCCGGGCTCGAAATCCCACTCGCCCTTGCCAGGACCGCTGAGCGCGGTCCCGACGACGGGATTGAAGTCGATCTGCCAGTTCCCGAACTTCTTTTCGAGGATCGGCCGTATTTCGAGCGTCGTCCCGTTCTCCTCGAAGACTTTCGTCGGGAAGCCGAACTCGACGCTGAACGAAACGCCTACCGGCCAGTCCCACTCCTTCGGGACGCTGACCCGCGGGCGGATGCGCATGCCCGCGTACTGGAAGTGGCTGCCCGTGTACGAGCCGAGGAGGAGGTACCCCGCGAGCTCGAAGTTGTCGGTGATGCCGCGCGTGAGCTCGAACGTCGTGTGGAACTGGCCCTCGGTGGGCGCCATCGGGCCCTCCCACGTGGTCGTCCCCTTCGAGACGTAGTTCACGTGCGTCTCGAGGTTCCACTTTCCCTTCGGGACGGTTTCGTACTCGTAGACCTGTATCTCGAAGGGGTCCTGGGCACGGAGCGATCCCTCGGCGCACAGGAGGGGAAGGAGGAGGGCGAGGCTGCGTGTGCGACTCATGTGCGGCAATGTACCTGTTTCCCCGCAACCCCCTCGTTTCCAGCGGGTTGCCGAATTCTTTATCTTCTGGTAGGCTCATCGGCTCTGGGTCGAAGGAGTTTCGAGATGTCCGGAATCTGTCAGGTCACGGGGAAGCGGGCGACGACTGGCAACAAGGTGTCGCACGCCAACAACAAGACGAAGCGCCTCTTCAAGCCGAACCTGCGCACGCAGCGGTTCTGGGTGGAGAGCGAAGGGCGCTGGGTGCGCCTCCGCGTGTCGACGGCTGCCATGCGCACCATCGACAAGAAGGGCATCGACGCCGTCGTCGCCGAGATGCGCCGCGAAGGGAAAAAGGTCTAACCCATGCGCGAGAAGGTCAAGCTCGTCTCGACGGCGGGCACCGGGTACTTCTACACGATCACGAAGAACAAGAAGATCCATCAGGACAAGATGGAAGTGAAGAAGTACGACCCCAAGATCCGCAAGCACGTCCCGTTCAAGGAATCGAAGATCTAGGGCGCGGGCGCCGGTCTCGGCGCCCCCCACGTATCCACCTCGATCGGCGCCGGTAATCCTGCCTCCTTGATCTGGGGAGGATTGTCGCCTTGTCGCCCACGAGGACGAGGACGGACCGGTCCAGCGGCAGTGCGGTCTTCGCCTGTGCGTTGAGCGCCGCGGTGCTCATCTTCTCCATCGCGGCGAGGTCCTCGCCGAGCGTCTCGAACGGCGCTCCGTTCTCGACGTAGCCCGCCGCGGTCCCGACGATCCCGGAGAGCCCGGAGAACGCCCCGACCGCCCCGTTCTTGACGAGGCCGCGTGCCTTGCCGGCCTCTTCGTCCGTGACGTCGCCCTTCGAGATCCGTTCGAACTCGGCGAGGAACTCCTTGACCGCGGCACCCGTGTCTTTCGCCGTGATCTCGGCCCCGGCGGAAAACGTCCCGAGGACGGGCCCGGGCGCGAAGCGCGCCGACGCCCCGTACGTGTAGCCGTGCTTCTCGCGCAGGTTCTGGTTCAGGCGGCTCGTGAAGCTGCCGCCGAGGACGGTGCCGAGAAGGCGCAGCGGGACTCGCGAGGGGTCGGCGAAGCGCGGCGCGGGCGCGAGGAAACGCACGCTCGTCTGTGCCGCGTCGGGCCGGTCCACGAGGTAGACGCGCAGGCCCTTGTCCGCGGCCGCGTAGCTCGCGGGAACCGCTGCTCGCTTCGGAGCGGGGCCGGCGGCCTTCCAGTCGCCGAAGGACTTCTCGAGCGCCGCCTTGATCTCGGCCGGTGGCAGGCTGCTCGCGACGAGAAGCGTCGCGGCCTCGGGCCTCACGAGAGCCGCGTGGGCCGCCTTTGCCTCGTCGAGCGTGATGGCGCCGACGGAGGCCTGCGTGCCGTCGGCCGGCCAGGCGTAGGGGTGCGCGTCACCGAAAAGCGCGCGGGCGGCGACGCGGTCCGCCACGACGGGCGCCTCGTCCTCGCTCTGCGCGATCTCGTCGAGCGTGAGGCGCTTGACGCGCTCGAAGTCCTTCGGGTCGAAGCGCGGATGCCGGACGGCGTCCGCGAGCAGCGGCACTCCCTGCCCGACGTTGCGGGAGAGGATCGTGAGGCTCGCCTGCACGGAGCGGCGCGACGCCCCCGCCGAGAAGCTGGCGCCGAGGCTCGCGACGGCCTCGCCGAACGCGATGGCGTCGCGCGTGCCGGCGCCCTCGTCGAGCATTTCCGCGGCCATCGAGGCAAGGCCCGCGCGCGCGGCGGATGCGTCCAGCGCTCCCTCGGACCGAAACAACGCAGCGACCCGCGTGAGCGGCAGGTCCGGCGTCTTCCAGAGCTCGACGGGGATGCCGTTCGCGAGCTTGAAGCGCTCGGGGGACGGCGGGCGGAACGGGACGGGCGGGCCGTCCGCGGGCCGCGCGTCGCGCGCCGACGGCGCGCGCTTCGGCTGCTCCGGGAGGACGCGGTAGACGACGCGGGCGTCCTGCGTGAGGACCTGCTTCGCGGTCGCGAGGACGGCCGCGGGAGTCGCGTCTCGGTAGCGGTCGAGGTCGCGCTTGAACCCGTTCGGCTCGCCCCAGGCGTCCTCGTAGAAGTTCAGGAGGTCCGCGCGGGTTTCGAGGCGCTGGAGGGCCGAGAGCTTCGCGAGCTCGGTGGTCTCCTTGCGCTGGGAAAGCTCGCCCGGCTGGATGCCGCCGGCGAGCAGGCGCGCGATCTCCTCGTCCACGATTTTCTCGATGCGGCCGAGGTCCGCGTCGGGGCGCCCCTGGACGTCGATCCTGAGGACGGACCCGAGGGTGGCGCTCGCATTCGAGGCCGAGACGGCCGCCGCAAGCTTGTCGTCGATCACGAGCCGCTTGTACAGGCGGCTGCTCTTGCCGTCCGCGAGGACGGAGGCGAGGAGGTCGCACTCGGCGTCAGCCTGCGTGAGTGCGGGCGGGGTGTGGTACGCGAAGGCGACGAGCGGGAGCTGCACCTTGTCGAACATCGCGCCGCGCCTGGCGCCGTCGAGCTTGACGGCGGGGATTGCCTTTCTCGGCGGCTCGGCTCCCCGCGGGAGGTTGCCGAAGAGCTTCTCGACGAGGGGCTTGATCGCCACCGGGTCGAAGTCGCCCGCCACGACGAGGCTCGCGTTGTTCGGGACGTAGTACGTCGCGAAGAAGTCCTTCACGTCGGCCGCGACGGCGGCCTTCAGGTCCTCGGCCGTCCCGATGGTCGGGAAGTGGTACGGGTGCGACGGCGGATAGAGCATCTGCTGGATCGCGAGGTCCGCCCGTCCATAGGGCTGGTTCTCGTAGCTCTGGCGCAGCTCGTTCAGGACGACGTCGCGCTGCAGGTCGACCTTTTTCTGGTCCATCGCGCGGGGCAGATCCTCGAGGCGCTCGGCGTCGAGCCAAAGCAGCGTCGGCAGGAGCGACGCGGGACCCGACGAGTAGTAATGCGTGCCGTCCGAGCCGGTCGAGGCGTTGTTCGACCCGCCCGAGGCCTCCATGAGCCGGTCGAATTCGCCGTTCGGGACGCGCTCAGTGCCCATGAACATGAGGTGCTCGAAGAGGTGTGCGAAGCCGCTGCGCCGGGCCGGCTCGTCCTTGCTCCCGACCCGGTACCAGATGCTGATCGTCGCGACGGGCAGCGTGTGATCCGGGTAGAGGATCACCGTCATCCCGTTCGGGAGCTTGTACTTCTCGACCGCGAAGCTCTGGGCGGGGGCGGGGGAGGAGACGAAAACAGCAAGGAAGACGACCAGAGCGGCAGCGGCACGAACTCTCTTCATGGGAAGAGGATACGAAGATTTTCTTAGAATGGTTATGGGGCTGGGGCGCATTCGTCACAGAGGCCTTTGACCAGGATCTCCACCGCATCGTCCTTCAGCGCGCGCGGGACGCGCGCGCCGCGGCGGAGCGAGACCTTGAGCGTGTCGAGGCAGGCGAGGGAGCCGCAGGACGTGCAGAGGAAGTGCGGGTGATCCTTGCCGCCGGGACGCGCGCCCGCCGCTTCGAACCGCCAGACGTGGTCGCCGAGGTCCCTGCGGCGGGCGAGTCCGGCCTTCACGAGCTCGACGAGGTTCCGGTAGACGGTCGCCCGGTCCGGGACGGCGTCTTCGAGCTCCGAGGCGAGGTCCGCGTGGCTCGCCGGCGCCAGCCGGGCGCGCAGTGCGGCGAGCACCGCGAGGCGGGCGGGTGTCACCCGCAGGCCGGCTCGGCGCAGGTCCGTCGTTTGGTTGGTTTCCGGCGGGATTCGCGGGGCGCGCGGGCGCACGCCGGAAGCGTAGCAGGAGCAGAATGGAGGGTCGGAGGATCCCATGACTGCTCCCGCGATCGCGACAAGCACCACCCCCATCACGCTTCCCGCCCTGCCCTGGGCCGAAAACGCGCTCGAGCCCTTCATCTCGAAGAACACGATCGGCTTCCACTACGGCAAGCATCACAAGACCTACGTCGACAACCTCAACAACCTCGTGGCCGGAAAGCCCGAGGCGGATCTCTCGCTCGAGGCAATCGTCAAGGGCGCCGCGGGCAAGGCCGATCAGGCGGCCGTCTTCAACAACGCGGCGCAGATCTGGAACCACACGTTCTACTGGAACAGCCTGCGGCCGAAGAGCGACGCGAAGGTCCCGAAGGAGATCGCGGATCTCGTCGGTGCCTCGTTCGGAAGCCACGAGGAGTTCGTCAAGCAGTTCTCTGCCGCCGCGATGGGGCAGTTCGGGAGCGGCTGGGCGTGGCTCGTCGCCGAGGGCGGCAAGCTGAAGGTCGTGAAGACGCCGAACGCGGAGACGCCGCTCACGACGTCCGCGACGCCGCTCCTGACGCTCGACGTCTGGGAGCACGCGTACTACCTCGACTACCAGAACCGGCGGAAGGACTACGTCGCCGCCGTCGTCGACAACCTCCTGAACTGGGACTTCGCCCTCAAGAACCTGCCGAAGGCCTAGGGCCGCCCTCCTGTCAGGCTCTCTCGCTCTCGAGGCGGCGGATGTACCAGTCCACGCCGTCCTCGAGGGCGACCGGCTTTCGCGCGAAGCCCTGCTTCCTCAGGCGGTCCATCTTCGCTTCCGTGAAGTACTGGTAGCGCTCCCGGATGCCCTCGGGCGTGTCGACGAACTCGATGCGCTCCGGGACGGCGAGCGACGCGAAGACGGCCTTCGCGAGGTCGAGGAACGTGCGCGCCTTGCCGGCCCCGACGTTGAAAATGCCGCCCGTGATCGGGCGCTTCAGCGCGAACCACATCGCCTCGACCGTGTCCGAGACGTCCACGAAGTCGCGCGACTGATGGCCGTGGGCGACGCCGTCCTTGTGGGACCGGAAGAGGCGGATCTCGCCGTTTGCCTTCACCTGGTCGTAGCCGTGGAGGACGACGCTCGCCTGCGGGCCCTTGTGCCGCTCCCCGAAGCCGTAGACGTTGAAGAAGCGGAATCCGGCCCAACCGGGCGGCGTGCGGCCGGCTGCGGCCTCCTCCAGCGCCCAGAGGTCGAAGCGCCGCTTGGACTCGCCGTAGGGGTTGAGGGGCCGGAAGTTCGGGACGAGCGCGTCGTCGTCGTCGAAGCCGTGGGCGCCGTCGCCGTAGACGGCCGCGCTCGACGCGTAGACGTACGGGATCCCGAGCCGCCGGGCCTCGTTCCAGAGGTTCTTCGAGTAATCGACGTTCAGGCGCTTGAGGATCGCCTCGTCGAGCTCGGTCGTGGCCGAGATCGCGCCCATGTGGACGATGCCCGCGAGGGCCGGGCGGCCGTCCGCGATCCACCCGGGCAGCTCCTCGATGTCGAGGATCGTCCCGAAGTCGTGGCGACGGTGCTCGGGGCGGGACGTGAACGCTTCCCGGCGGTCCACGCTGACGACGGGGACGCCGCGGGCGTTGCAGGATTCGACGAAGCGGGCGCCGATGAAGCCGGCGGCCCCGGTGACGAGAAGCGTGTCGGTGCTCACCCCCCGATCCTAAGGGATGGCGCTTGTCGTCTTCACGTCTTCTTCCTATGCTCCGGCCCTATGACGATCACTTCGTTCGTGAAGCACCACTTCCGCCATTTCAACGCCGCGACGGTCGTGGACGCGGCCGAGGCCTGGAACGACCTCCTGAAGGGCGGCGGCAAGATGTTCCTGACGATGGCGGGCGCCATGTCCACCGCCGAGATCGGCCTCTCGCTGGCCGAGATGATCCGGCAGGACAAGGTCCACGCGATCACCTGCACGGGGGCGAACCTCGAGGAGGACGTCTTCAACCTGGTCGCGCACGATCACTACGTGCGGATTCCTCACTACCGGCAGCTCAGTCCGGCCGAGGAGGAGGCGCTCCACGCGCGCCACCTCAACCGCGTGACGGACACGTGCATCCCCGAGGAGGAGGCGATCCGCCGCATCGAAAAGGCCGTCCTCGAGGAGTGGCAGGCCGCCGACCGCGCGGGCGAGCGCCGGTTTCCGCACGAGTTCCTCTACCGCATCCTCCTCTCGGGGAGGCTCGAGGAGTCCTACCAGATCGACCCGAAGGACTCGTGGCTCCTCGCGGCCGCCCGGAAGAACCTCCCGATCATCGTTCCCGGCTGGGAGGACTCGACGCTCGGCAACATCTTCGCGGCGCATTGCATGGAAGGCGACATCAAGAACGTCCACACGGTGAGGACCGGAATCGAGTACATGCAGTTCCTCGCCGAGTGGTACACGAAGACGGCCCCGAAGAGCCCGGTCGGCTTCTTCCAGATCGGCGGCGGCATCGCGGGCGACTTCCCGATCTGCGTCGTCCCGATGCTCCATCAGGACCTGCGCCGCGAGGGCATCCCGCTCTGGGCGTACTTCTGCCAGATCAGCGACTCCACGACGAGCTACGGAAGCTACTCGGGCGCCGTCCCGAACGAGAAGATCACGTGGGGGAAGCTGGCCGGCGACACCCCGAAGTTCATCATCGAGTCCGACGCCGCCATCGTGGCGCCGCTCGTCTTCGCTGTCGTGCTCGGATGGTAAGGGGTGCTCGGATGGTGAGAAAGCTCGTCCTCGCCGCCGGCCTCGCGGCCGCCCTCGGCTGCGGCAAGTCCGAGGCCCCGAAGCCCGCGCCGCCCGCCGCCGAGAAGCCGTACCCGCTCAGGGGCGTCGTCGTCTCCGTGGATCCTGCCGCCTCGAGGGTCATCGTCCGGCACGAAGAGGTCCGCGGCTATATGGACGCGATGACGATGCCGTTCAACGTCGCCGAGCCGAAGATGCTGGCCGAGCTCAGGCCCGGCGACGAGATCGAGGCGAAGCTCGTCGTCGGCGAGAAGTCCTCGCGGCTCGAGGGCATCGTCGTCTCCCGCCACGGCGCCTCGACGTCCACGCAGACGATTCCCGAGCAGGGCCCGTACGGCAAGCCCGGCGACGCCGCGCCCGCGACGGTGCTCACCGGGCAGGACGGCAAGCCGCTCGCGCTCGCGGATTTCAAAGGCAAGGCCGTCGCCCTCACGTTCATCTTCACGCGCTGCCCGCTGCCGGAGTTCTGCCCGCGCATGAACGCGCAGTTCGCGGAGATGGAGACGCTGCTCGCGAAGGAGCCCGCGCTCTACGCGAAGACGCAGCTCCTTTCGGTCAGCTTCGACCCCGAGCACGACACGCCCGAGATCCTCCGGGACTACCGCGAGCGCTTTCTGAAAGGCGTCAAGGGCGTCGCGCCCGCCCACTGGAAGTTCGCGACCGGGACGACCGACCGCATCAAGGAGTTCACGGCGTTCTTCGGGCTCACGTATCTCAAGTCCGGCGAGCAGTTCGTCCACAGCCTCGCGACGGCGGTGATCGGGCCCGACGGCAAGCTCTGGTCGATCCGCCGTGGGAACGACTGGGAGCCCCCCGCCGTGATCGAGGACCTACGCAAGGCCGCCGCGGGCGAGAAGCCGAAGGCCGCGCCGTGATCCGGCCCCTCGTTCTCGCGGCTGCGCTCCTCCTCGCCGGAGGCGCCGCGGCGCAGCCCGCGACGCGGAAGGACGGGCGGGGCGAGAAGGCGCCGGACTTCACGCTCGTCACGCAGGACGGCAAGGTCTTCACGCTCGGCACGGACGGGCGTGGGCGGCCGATTCTCCTGACGTTCATCTTCACGAGCTGCCCCGGCGCGTGTCCGCTCGTCGTCGACGAGTGCCTCGAGGCGGCTCGGGCGGCCGGGAAGGGCCGGCCGTCCAAGGACCGGCCGCTCGTCGTCGCCCTTGTCGTTCGACCCGGACGTGGACACGCCGAAGCGCCTACGCGAGCACATGGTGGAGAACAAGTTCAAGCGCTCCGAGATCGTCTTCCTGACCGGCAGCAAGGACGCCGTGGACCGGGCCGTTCACGACTGGGAGGTCAACGTCGGCCGCGACGAGAAGGGCGACATCTTCCACGGCTTCCAGACGGCCGTCATCGACCGCGGAGGAACGATCGTCGCGCGCTACTACGGGGCCGGGATCGACGTGAAGCTGCTCGCGGCGGACGCGCGGACCGCGGCCCGCTGACGCGGCCGTTCCCTATACTCGACCTGTGGCGATTCTCGAGGCGCGCTCCCTCACGAAGACGTATCGCCTCGGCGAGGAGAGAGTCGTCGGCGTCGTCGAGGCCTCGCTGACGCTCGAGAAGCAGTCGTTCGCCGTCCTCGCGGGCCCCTCGGGCAGCGGGAAGACGACTCTCCTGAACCTCCTCGGCCTCCTCGACACCCCCGACGCAGGGTCGCTGCGCTTCGAGGGGACGGACGTCTCGACGCTCGACGAACGCGGCCGCGCGCGCGTGAGGCGCGAGCGGCTCGGCTTCGTCTTCCAGGCGCACCAGCTCGTGCCCGTCCTCTCGGCCGAGGAGAACGTCGCGCTCGCGCTCTGGATCCGCAAGGTCCCCGACGGGGAGTGCCGCGCGCGGGCGCGCGCCGCGCTCGACGCCGTCGGGCTCGGCGGCCTCGAGGCGCGGCGCCCGGACGCGCTCTCGGGCGGCCAGCGCCAGCGCGTGGCCGTCGCGCGCGCGATCGTGGGAGAGCCTGCGCTCGTCCTGGCCGACGAACCCACCGCCTCGCTCGACTCGGAGACGGCCGTAAGGCTCCTCGACCTCTTCGCCCGGATCCACGAGGAGCGCGGCGTCGCGTTCCTCTTCTCGAGCCACGACCCGCGCATCGTGGAGCGCGCGGACCGCCGCATCCGGCTCCTGGACGGCCGGATCACCGCCGACGAGCGCGCCGCGGCCGGGGTGCGCGCGTGAATCGCTGGGTTCTTCTCGCCGCGCGGAATCTCCTGCGCCACAGGCGCCGGACGCTCCTCACGGGCTCGATCGTCGTCGTGGGCTTCGTGGCCGTCACGATGACGGCGGGGTTCGTCTCGCAGACCTTCTCGGCGCTCAAGGCCGCCACGATCCGCGGCGCCGGCGGCCACCTCCGCATCCTCGACGCCCGCGCCGCGGGCAAGACCGACGACGAGGCCGCGACGATCCTGCTCGACGACTGGCCGGGCCTTTCCAGCCTCCTGGCGCGGGATCCACGCGTCGCGCAGGCGATGCCGAAGCTCTCGTTCTTCGGCCTCGCCGTGAAGGGCGACAAGAGCGCGGCTTACCTCGGGACCGGGACGATCCCGGCGCTCGAGAAAAAGGCCTCGCTCGCGGCGGAAACCGTGCAGTCCGGCGCCTTCTTCGAGAACGCGGAGGCGAACGAGATCATGCTCGGCACGGGGCTCGCGCGCGCGATCGACGCGAAAGCGGGCGATCTCGTGACGGTCATGACGACGACGCCCGAGGGCGGCATCAACGCGGTGGACGCGACGGTCGCCGCCATCCTCGCGTATCCGATCAAGGAGCTGGACGACCGGATTCTCTACATGCCCTTCGCCGCGGCCGCGCGCCTGCTGAAGGCCGAGGGCAAGGCGAACTCCGTCGTCGTGCTGCTCAAGGACGACCGCGACACGGAGCTCGAAGCCGTGGAGATCCCAAAGGCGCTCGCGGGGCAGGGCCGGCCCGTGGCTCTGAAGACGTGGCTCGACACGGCCACGTTCTACAAGCAGGTGAAGCTCCTCTACATTTCGATCTTCTTCTTCATGGGACTCGTCCTCTCGGTCGTCGTGATCCTCGCGACCGCAAACACCATGACGATGTCCGTGTTCGAGCGCACGCGCGAGATCGGGACGCTCCTCGCCATCGGGATGGAGCGAGGGTCGATCCGGACCCTGTTCCTGCTCGAGGGCATCCTGCTCGGGTTGATCGGATCGGGGGTCGGAGCGGTGCTTTCGGTGCTGCTGAGGGCCGCGCTGAACGCCTCGGGGATCATGCTGCCGCCGCCTCCGGGCGCGACGCGCGGCAACGTCCTGCACGTGGACTTCATCCCGCTCGCCTACGGCATCGGCTTCGCCGTCATGTCGATCACGCTCCTCGTCGCGGCGTGGTGGCCCGCGCGCCGCGCGGCGCGCCTGAACCCGGTCGAGGCGCTCGGGCATGTTTGATCTTCTCCTTCTAAGCAGCATTCTTTTCTTCCCTCTTCCGGCCGACGACCCCGCGGCGCTGCTGCGCCGCGCCGACCGCATCCGGGAGGCGTGGCCGGAGGTCGTGATCACGCTGCGCGTCACCGTCACAAAGCCGGGGGCGCCGCCGTCCGGCGGCACGTTCAGGGTGGAGGCGAAGGGGCGGAATTCGCGCCTGACGTTCCAGGACCCGGCGGACGCGGGGAAGTCCGTCGTCTCGAAAGGCGACGATTCGTGGCTGATCCTCCCCGGCACGCGAAATCCGATCCGGATCCCGAAGAGCCAGCGCCTGTCCGGCGGGTTCTCGGCGTCCGAGATGTCGAAGACACGGTTCTCCGAGGACTATGACGCCGTCCTGGAGCGCGCCGACGTATTCGACGGACGAGAGTGCTCCGTCCTGCGCCTGACCGCGCGGAAGGGGCGAACGCCGACGTACCCGGTCGCACGCGTCTGGATCGACGGAAAAGAGGGCCTCTACCGCAAGGCCGTCTTCCTCGTCGCGTCCGGCAAGACCGCGAAGGAGACGACGTTCGACGACTACCGCGTCGTCAGGGGCACGCTGTCGCTGTCGAAGATGACGATCGTGGACGAGCTCCGCCCCGGAACCACGGTCGTCGAGTACCTCGACTACGAGAAGGCGAGCCTGCCGGACGCGACGTTCGAGCCGAAAGCGGCTCCCTAGGGCGTCGCCGGAGCGGCGCGTGCCCGGAGACGTGCGGCGTCCGCGGGCCGGCCGGATCTCTCGTAGGCGTCCGCCAGGGACTGCCGCATCTGAGGCGCCTCCGGGTCCAGGCGGTGGGCCGTCTCGAGGTGCGGGAGCGCCTCGGCGACGCGCCCTTCCTCGAGGAGGAATCGGCCAAGCTCCCACTGCGCGTTCGGCAGGTTCGCGTCGAGCTCGACCGCCCGGCGGAACTGCTCGAGGGCGAGCGCCCGCTCACCCTTTGCGCGGTAGTGCTCGCCAAGGTGGACGTTCCAGTAGCCCATGGGGTCGAGCTCGAGGAGGCGCTTGCTCATCGCGAGCGACTCGTCCCACCGCTTCTGCTTCACGAGAAGGTGCGAATACCAGTGGAGCGCGCTGACGTTGTTCGCATCGAGCTCGATGGCCCTCTTGAAGCCCCGTTCGGCCTCCTTCGCGTCACCGGTCAGGAACGTCGCGTGGGCGAGGACCGCGTGGGCGTCCGCGAGGTCGGGGTCGAGCTCGAGCGCCTTGCGGGCGGCCGCCTTGGACCTTTCGAAGGCCTCGGGCGTCGGGCGCCGTCCCGTGTAGCCGAGGATGTCCCAGGCCTGCGCGACTCCCGCCCACGCCCGCGCGAACTGCGGATCGGCGTCGATCGCCTTCTGGAAATCCACGAGGGCGCCCCCGAGGTCCGACTCCGTCCGTCGCGACACGCGCTGCCGGCCGCTGAGCCAGAGCTCGTAGGCGTGGCCGTTCTCGGTCTCCTTCCGCGCGAGACGCGCGCGGTCCGGACCGCTCAGGTGGAGCCGGAGCCGGGCGGCGAGGGCCGCGGAAATCTCCGTGGGCAGCGAGGCGATCTGGGCGAGAGGCCTCTCGTACCGCTCGCCCCAGAGGCGGCGGCCGTCCCGCGCGTCCACGAGCTCGGTCGAGACGACCACCCGCCCCGCGCGCCCCACGGCCCTGCCGGTTAGAACGGCGCGCACGCCCAGCTCCCGGGCGGCGGCGAGCGCGTCGACGTGCGCTCCCGAGAAACGCTCAACGGCGCCCGAGGCCATCACACGGAGGTTCGGCGCCTGCGAGATCCGCGCGAGGACCCCTTCCGACAGCGACGCGCACACGTCTGCGAGGTCGGCGTCGCTCCCGGTCGACGAGAAGGGCAGGACGGCGAGCGAGTCGATCGGCGCGCCGGAACCCCGGAGGAACCAGAGGGCCGCTCCGGCGGCAAGGAGCGCGACGAGGGCCGCGAGGCCGACGGCAACGTGCCGCCGCCGCGAGTTCGGAGGGGCCGGCACAGGAGCGGTCGTCAGGGTCCCGCTCGAGAGGATTTGTGCGACGGCGGCCGCGTCCGAGAGCCTCGAAATCGGATCCTTTTCGAGGAGGCGCTCGAGCAGGGCGCGAAGCTCCGGTAGAACGTTCGGCGGCAGGGCGGCGAAGTCAGGCGGCTTCGAGAGGGTGGACGCGAACGTCTCCTGCGCCGTACGCCCCGAAAAGGCGCGCCGTCCGGACAGGCACTCGAAGAGGACACAGCCGAGCGCCCAGAGGTCGGCGGCGGCGGCCGGAGGCTCGCCTCGGAGCTGCTCCGGGGCCATGTATCCCGCGGTCCCGAGGACGTGACCGGCCTCCGTGAGGAGAGAGGCCGTCGCCTCCTCTTCGGCGGCGGTGCCGGCCGAGCCCGACCGGGCGAGGCCGAAGTCGAGGATCTTCGCTCCTGTCGCGGTGAGGAACACGTTCTGCGGCTTGAGGTCGCGGTGGACGAAGCCGAGCTCGTGGGCGCGGGCGAGCCCTCGCGCGACGTCGGCACCGATCCGCCGGGCCTCCTCCTCGGCGATCGGGCCGCGGGCGATCCGGGAGGCGAGCGTCTCGCCCTCGAGGAGCTCCATGACGAAGTACGCGACCTCGCCGTCGGTATCCGCGTCGAAAAGAGTGCAGACGTTCGGGTGCGTGAGGCGCGCGGCGATCTTGGCCTCCCGTGCAAACCGCCGGAGGGCTTCGGGGGCGTCGCCGTGCCGGGCGGCGACCACCTTCAGCGCGACCTCCCGGCCGAGGCGCGTGTCCCGCGCCCGGTACACCTCGCCCATGCCTCCGGCTCCGAGCGGAGCGAGAATCTCGTACGGTCCGAGGCGCGTTCCGGGTCCGAGCGTCACGTGGGGCGCGCTCTCAGCGTGGCGCCCCGAGCCACCTCACGAACCACTTCACGAGCGTGACGTTCGACCTGATCCGGTTCGGGAGCTTCTGGAAGCCGTGGCCCTCGTCGGGGAAGAGGACGTACTCCACGGGGATGCCGCGCTTCTTGAGGCTGTCGACGACCTGTTCGGCCTCGATGACGGGCACGTTCGTGTCGTTCGCGCCGTGGAGGACGAGAGTCGGGGCCTTGACCCGGTCGATCCGTGTGAGCGGCGAGAGGCGGTCGAGCATGTCGCCCTCGGTAGCCGGGTCGCCGTACTCGACCTTCGAGACCGCCGCCATCCACGCCTCGGTGTGCTTGAAGAACGTCTTGAAGTTCACGACGCCGAAGAGGTTTGCGCCCGCGGCAAACATGTCGGGGTAGTCGACGAGCCCTGCCATCGTCATGTAGCCGCCGTAAGAGCCTCCCATGATCCCGAGACGCTTCGGGTCCGCGACGCCCGCCTTCACCACGGCGTCGACGCACGAGACGATGTCCTTGACGGCGTTCACGCGCAGCGCGCCGTTGTCGAGGTTCACGAAGCGCTTGCCGAAGCCGGACGAGCCGCGCACGTTCGGCGCGAAGACGGCGATGCCCTGCGCGACGAGCGCCTGGTAGTCGGCGCGGAACGACGGGACCTCCTGCCCCTCGGGGCCGCCGTGGAACGACAAGACGACGGCTCCCGGCCCCTTCGCGCCACGGGGGCGGTACAGCCAGCCGGAGAGCGGCTCGCCGTCGTGGGCGGAAAACTTGAGCAATTCGGGGGAGACGAGAGAGGAGAGATCGACGCCCGGGTGAGGAGATTCGGTGATGCGCCGGAAGCGAGCAGGGGAGGAGGAAGAGAGGAGATTTCTTCGAGTAGGAAGATGTTGGCCGGAGCAGCGGCGCCCGAAGCGGTCATGGCGAGGGCGCGACCGTCGCGCGACCACGTCATGCCCGACGCGAGGTCGCCGGGGAGCTTCGGCCCCGGCCGCATTTCCTTTCTAAGAAGATCTTCAAACGCCAGTTCGTGTCGCCCCGCCACGTTCCATAGAAGAGCGGCCTTGGCCCCGCTGTCGTCGATCGCGAAGGACTGCAGCTCTGCGTCCTCGCGCGCCGCGAGGATTTCGATGGGGCCGGGCTTGCCGTCCGCCGCGAGGACGATCCTTCCGAAGGCGAGCCGATCTCTTCCCCCATTCGACGAAATCCAAACGGTACTTCCGTCCGGCGAGAAGACGCCGTCATAGGTGCCAGGTCCCTCGTGGGGCGTGAGCAGCGTCTCTTTCTTCGTCGCGAGGTCCACGAGGTAGAGGTCGTTGCTGCCCCGGTAACGGAGCCGGTTCAGGAGGGCGCGCTTCCCGTCGCGCGAGAGGTCCTCGAAGCCTCCGGTGCCCGCGATCTCGCTCACGAGGTCGAGGCGCCCCGCCTCGACGTCGTAGACGTAGGCGTCGATGCCGACGCCCGTGCGGCGGTTCGAGCCGAGGACGAGGCGCTTGCCATCGTGCCTGAACGCGCCCAGGCGGTTGGTCTCCTTGCCGCCGTCGGTCAGGCGCTTGAGACCGGTGCCGTCGGGCTTCACGAGGAAGACCTGCGTGTTCATGCCGCCGCCGGGCGCGAGGGTGAACGCGATCCAGGTGCTGTCGGGCGACCACTCGACGCCGCCCACGGGGTCGTCGAAGGACGTGACCATCCGCGGGAAGCCGCCCGCGGCGGGAACGGTCCACACCTGCGGCAGGCCGCTGAGGTTCGAGACGAAGGCGACCGTCTTGCCGTCGGGCGAAAAGCTCGGCGACCGCGAGAAGCCGACGCGCGACATGCGTGAAACGGCGATCTCGAGGTCGTCGGCGGGCGACGCCGCAAGGAGAATTTCCTCGAGTGTGATGAGCGGGGCAGCCGCCGCAGCGAGGAAGCCCGGGAGGAGCAGCCGCGCCGCCGCTTTCCTAACCTTCAATGAGATCTTCATTCTTCTCTCCCAGCGGCGTGACGGGCCGCACGTGCATCAGCAAAGCATAGACGCCGCCCGAGGCGAAGAACCCGACGAACCACGCGTAGTCGTAAAGGGGTCTCAGGAACGGGATCACGAGGCCGCCCCACGCGAGGAAGCAGCCCGCGAACGTCGCGACGACCGCGGCGGGGTTCCACCCTCCGTACGCGCCGTCCTTGAGGTAGAGCGCCTTCAGGTCGAGCTTCTTCTCTCTCACGATCCAGTAGTCCGCGACGAGGACGCCCGCGATCGACCCGAGGCCGCCCGAGTACCCGAGGAGCCACGTGAAGATGTAGCCCTTCGGGTCCGCGAGGAGGCGCCATGGCTGCATCGCGATGCCGACGAGGCCCGTGATGAGGCCGCCCGTCTTGAAGCTGATGAGCTTCGGCATCGCGTTCGCGAAGTCGTTCGCAGGGGAAACGACGTTCGCCGCGATGTTCACGGCGAGCGTCGCGACGACGACCGAGAACATCGCGACCGCGACGACGAGAGGATTCGTGAACTTCCCGACGAGCTTGACGGGATCCCAGATAGCCTCGCCGAAGATGATGGCGCTCGCGCTCGTGATGAGGACGCCCATCGCCGCGAACGCGAACATCGTCGTCGGGAGCGCGACGACCTGGCCGACGACCTGCTCCTTCTGGCTGCGGCCGAAGCGCGTGAAGTCCGGCATGTTTAGCGACAGCGTCGCCCAGAATCCGATCATCGCCGTGAGCGATGGGATGAAGACGGGGAAGAACTCCGAGAACGTCCGGAACTTCCCGGGCTGCGCGAGGAGAGGTCCGAGGCCCTTGGCCTCGCGGACCGCCCAGACGAGGAGGACGAGCGTCACGACGAGGACGTACGGCGCCGCCCAGTTCTCGACCTTCCGGAGAAGATCCATTCCGCGATAGATCACGAAGACGTTCAGGCCCCAGAAGAGGAGAAACGAGAGCCACTCCGTCGTCGTGTGGCCCGAGAAGCCGGCGCCGAGGAGCGTCGGCCAGCCGGGAATCACGGCCGCGAAGAACGTGTGGAGGGCCTCGCCGCCGATCCACGCCTGGATCCCGAACCACCCGCAGGCGACGAGCGCGCGCATGAGCGCGGGGAGGTTCGAGCCGGCCGTCCCGTACGCCGCGCGCGCGAAGACGGGGAAGGGGATGCCGTACTTCGTGCCCGGGTGCGAGTTCAGGAGGATCGGGACGAGGACGATCGTGTTGCCGAGGAGGATCGTGAAGAGTGCCTGCCGCCAGTCCATCCCCGAGTTCATGAGGCCGGAGGCCAGCATGTACGTCGGGATGCAGTGCGCCATCGAGATCCAGAGCGCCGCGAAGTTGTACGTCGTCCAGTTGCGCTTCGCGACGGGGACGGGGGCGAGGTCCTCGTTCCAGAGCGGGCTCGCCGCGAGGGCGGACGCATCCGCCAGCTCCACCCGCCCGTCGGCGTGGACGATCTCGCCTGGATTTCCGGCCATGCTGATGGCTGAATCGTACCGCCGCTCGCGTTCGAGTCTCAATCGTCTTATGCTGGCGGTTCACCTTTCCAGGCGATTCACGAGGGGAGGACGCGATGGCCGCCGATCTTTCGGTCGTCTTCACGGGCATCCGGTTCGAGAACCCGTTCCTCCTTGCGTCGGCTCCGCCGACGGAGTCCGACGTGAACATCCTGCGTGCCTTCGAGGCCGGGTGGGGCGGAGTCGTCACGAAGACCATCGGCCTGCACCCCGTGTCGAACGTCGCCGGACCCAAGACGAAGTTCCTCAGGACGGACACGCAGTCGCCGCGCATCTCGATGAAGCCGCGACCCGAATCGGTCCTCCACTCGTCGTGGAACTGGGAGCTGATCTCCGACAAGCCGCTCGACTGGTGGGTCGGGCGCCTCTCGCGGATCAAGAAGGCGCACCCGACGAAGGTGCTCGTGGCCTCGATCATGGCCGGCTCGGGGAACGACAAGGAGCTCGCCAACTGGCAGCTCCTCGCGAAGACCTGCCAGGACGAGGGCGTCGACGCCCTCGAGCTGAACTTCTCGTGCCCGCACATGGACCGCGAGGACATGGGCTCGAACATCGGGAAGTCGAGTGGCCTGACGTCGATCGTCACGAAGGCCGTCAAGGAGGTCGCGAGAGTCCCCGTCTGGACGAAGCTGACTCCGTCGACGACGGACATCGCGGTCGAGGCGGGCGCGGCGTTCCGGGGCGGCGCGGACGCGATCAGCTCCTCGAACACGTTTCCGTCGATCCCGCTCATCGACCCCGAGACGCTCGATTTCGAGATCCACGTGGACGGTTACACCTCGAGCGGCGGGCTCGGCGGGCCCGCGATCCTTCCCCTCGCCCTCGCGAAGATGGCGCAGCTCACGCACGCCTTCCCCGACGGGTCGTTCTCGGGGATCGGCGGCGTCTCGGACTTCTCGCACGCCCTCAACTACTTCCTCCTCGGCTGCGGGACGGTCCAGGTCTGCACCGCCGCGATGCTCGACCACGCGATCGGCCCGAACGTGATCAAGACGCTCAAGGACGGCATGGCGGCGTTCCTCGAGAAGAACGCCGCGCGGGGCTGGACGTCGCTCGAGAGCTTCCGCGGCATGAGGCGCGACCACGTGATCCCGCAGTCGCAGATCCGCCGCCCGAACCCCGGCGAGTACCACGGCGGCCGCGAGGCCGAGGGCTACGCGGCGAGCGAGCCGGCGCCTGCGGGCGATCGCACGAAGTAGCGGGCCGTCCTAGCTTCTAATCGAGAGGCTTTCGTAAAGAACGATCGGCTGGCCGAAGCCAACGCGCAGGCCTTCGACCTCGGGGCGCGCGAACCGGTAAACCTGCTCGTGGAAAAGCGGGATCATGACGGCGTCGCGAGCGATGATGTCCTCGACCTCGCGGTAGATCGATTCGCGCGTCCGTGGGTCGATCTCGCCGCGGGCGCGCTCCGTCAAGGCGTCGATCGCCGGCATTCCGCAGTAGCGGCCGTTGACGCCTTCAACGGAGTGGAGAACGCCTTGCGTGAACGTGTCGGCGTCCGGATAGTCGGCGATCCAGCGCCCGATCATGATGTCCGTCGGCGCGTCTTTCTGGGCGCCGAGAAACTCCGCCATCGTCTTGTTCGTGACGCGGATGGAGTAGCCCATCTCGCGAAACGCCTGTGTGAGCTCCTTCGTGAAACCGCCGAACTCGCCGAACATGATGGGATTCACCACGGCCGTGACTTCGGTCGTTTCGCGGGAGACGGTGTGGGCGCCCGAGACCTGGCCCGACGCCTGCGCGCGGACCCTCGGCTTGGCGACGTAGCCGAGCAGGCCCGGCGGGATGAGGCCGTTCGCCGGGATCGCGTGCCGGCCGAGCGTCCGCCGGACGATGCCGGCGGCGTCGATCCCCTGGGCGACGGCCCGGCGCGCTCGCGCATCGGCGAAGACGCCCTTGTGGGTGTTGAACATCACGAAGTACGTCACGAGGCTCGGGCTCTCGCGGTACGTCGCGCGGAAGCGCGGGTCCTGCCGCAGGGCCTCGGCGTCCGCCGGAAGAAGATCCGAAGCGAGGGAGAGCCGGCCGGCGAGGAACTCGGACCGGATCTCCTCGGGGGGAACCCCGAAGCGGAAGACGACGCCCTCGTTCTTCGGATACCCTTCGCGCCAGTAGGCGGGGTTCCGCTCGAGCTCGAGCCGCTTGCCGGGCTCGAAGCTCGCGACGCGGTATGGCCCCGTCCCGATGCAGCCCCTCCGCCAGCTTTCTCCGACCACGTCGGTGCCTTCGGGCAGGATGCCCGCGCCGGGCCACGACACGAGGACCGGGAAGAACGACAGCGGCTTTTCCAGCTCGATGACGAACTCCGAAGGGCTGACGATGTGGAAGCCCTCGAGATCCGAGGCCTTCCCATCGATCAGGCTCTGGGCGCCGCGGATCGGGGCGAGGAGGAACCGACCGGCGCTCGTTCCCTTCTGGAGGATTCGCTCGAACGTATAGCGGACGTCGCGGGCGGAGACCGCACGTCCGTCGTGAAAGCGTACCCCCCGCCGGAGGCGGAAGCGGAAGCGCGCCCCGCCGTCCTCGGGGATCACCTCCGAGGCGAGCCACGGGACGACGCGCCCGCCTTCGAGGTCCCGTGTGAGCGTCTCGAAGACGAGGGGCATCGTCTCGGCCTGCTCGAGGATCGCCATCGTGGCCGGATCGAAATCGTGGACGCCGCCGCCGATCGGCACGTGGATGACGCCGCCGCCCCACTCGTGCGCGGCGTTGACGGAAGGCGCCTCCGTCTTGCCGATCTCGGGGTAGTTCACGAACGGCGGGCTGCTGCGCAACGCGACGCCGCGCACGCCCGGCCCCGCGATCCGGTAGTCGACCTCGTGGAAGAGGGGGATGACGACGGGCGAGTCGAGGAGCAGGCCCTCGAACTTGCGGTAGAGGCCCTCGCGGACCGCGGGCCGGCTCTCGATCCGCGCCTCTTCGGCGATGCGGTCGGCCTCGTCCGACGAGAAGAAGGCCTGGAAGTAGCCGACGCCCGAGCGGAAGAGGTTGAACGTGAAGTCGTCCGGATCCTCGTAGTCCGCCATCCACCGGGAAATCAGGATGTCGATGTTCCCCGCGGCCTGCGCCTCGAGGTACGACTTCATGTCGGTCGTCGTGATGCGGACCTCGACGCCCAGCTCTTCCCAGATCGCGAAGAGCGCCGCCGTGAGCGCCTTGTGGCGGTCCCGGAGAATGGGATGGACGGCTGCCGTCAGGGTGATGGGCGGCATCAGGCCGGCGCCCTCGAGGAGGGAGAGCGCCTCGTCGCGGGACATGAGCGGCCGGCGCCGGCCGGCGTCGTGCCCGAGGATTCCGGGCGGCAGGATCCCCGTCGCCGGGACGGCGAACCGCCCGAGCGCGGCCCACACGAAGTCCTGGCTGCGCGTCACGCCCGCGAGGGCGCGCCGGAGCGCGGCGTTCCCTCCGAGCGTGCTCTTCGTGTTGAAGAGCGCGAAGTACGTGCCCTTCTTCGGCGTCTCGACGAGGCCCGCGCGCAGGCGCGGATCGCGGAGAATCGAGTCGAGGTCCTGCGGAGACAGGTCGCGCGCGAGCTCGATGTCCCCCGTGCGCAGCCCCGCGCCGATCGCCGACGCGTTCATCCCGGTCCGGAACTCGATCGCGTCGAGGCGCGCGGGCTCCTTCCAGTGGTGAGGGGTGCGCTCGAGGACGATGCGGTCGGCGGTCCGCCGCGCGACGACGAAGGGGCCGGTGCCGATGGCGGTCTCGAGCCGTTCTCGCCGGGAACGATCCGGACGATCGCGGTGAGGACGTCCGAGAGAAGCGCGGGAAAGATCGGAAGCGGCTCGACGAAGTCGAACTCGAGGCGGCCCTCGGAGACCGATCGAATCCCGGGAGACGTCCGGGCCTCGTCCTTCCGGTGCGCCGCTGCGCCCCGGACCGCCGCGAGCGCGGCGGGCATCCCTTCGACGCGGACGCGGACCGCACGCTCGAGCGAGGCCTTCACGGCCGCGGCCGTCAGAGGGGAACCGTCCGAAAAGCGCACCCCGGGCCGGAGCCGCAGCAGGGCCGACTTTCCCCGGTCGGTGAGGGACCACTCCTCGCACAGCGCCGGCACGATCCGGCCGTCGGCGTCGGTGGTCAGCAGCGTTTCGAAGACCGTGGAAAGGAACTCGGTTTCCTCGACGATGTGCCGCATCGCGGGCTCCGTCGCCGCGACGGGGCTCGTCATGGCGACCACGAGGCGGCCGCCGGACGCAATCGTCTCGGCCGCCTTCTTCGTCTCGCCGCCCAGCCGCTCGAGCTGCGCGCCGTAGGCGGCCGCGCGCGCGTAGTCGCCGCGCAGGTTCGCGACCGTGGCCGCGAGGGAAAGCAGCTTCGGCAGATGGGTCGTGTCGTGCGCGGCTCCGGCCGCTTCGATCCCGCGCTCCACGAGCCGCCGCGCCTCGTCCACCTTCCGGCCGTTCCATGCCGTCTCGGCGGCGAACAGGACGGCCTCGACGGCGCGCACGGGCTGCTTCTCGCGTTCGAAGATCTTCCCGGCCGCCTCGGCCTCGCGGAGCGCGGCGTCGGCGTGGCCCGACATGCGCGAGGCCTGGGCCAGGAGGAGTCGCGCGTCTCCTTCCAGCGCCTTCTCGCCTTCCCACTCCTCGTCGCCGAGGTAGTCGAGGGCAGTCCTCGCCACGCGCGCCGCTTCCTCGGGGCTGAACGCGTCGAGGGACTTCTTCGCGAGCTTCAGGCTGTAGTCCACGGCCTTCACGGGGACGTCGCCCTCGGAGAAGTGGTGGACGAGCTCGGGGTACACGCGGTCGAGCCGGCCCTGGTGGCGCTTCTCCAGGAGATCGGCGTACGTGCGATGGAGCGTGCGGCGCTTTCTCCGCGAGAGCGCGCCGTAGAGGACGTCGCGCACGATGCCGCTCGAGAACGCGAGCCGGTCGCCGCGCGACTCGCGCTCCTCCTCGAGGATGCCCTCCTTGACGAGCTTGTCGATCGCCTCGTCGAGGCCCTTCGCGTCCTCGGAGACCGACTCGAGATCCTTGAACTCGAAGCTCTTGCCGAGGACCGACGCGATCTGGAGGACGTCGCGCAACTCCTCGGGCAGGCGCTCGATGCGGGCCTCGACGGCCTGCTGGATCGTCTCCGGCAGGGCGTCGGACGAAATGCCGGTCGCTCCGGAGAGGTTCAGGGCGCCGGAGTCGTCCTGCGCGATTCCGCCCGAGTCGAGCAGCGAGCGCACGAGCTCCTTCGTGAAGAGCGGGTTTCCCTCCGTCGCCGCGAGGAGCCGCGTGGCGAGGTCGTCCGAGAGCTTGCCGCCGCCCGCGGAGAGCTCCACGAGGGCCCGGTGCTCGGACGGCGTCAACGGCCCGAGCGTGAGCGCCGCGAAGCGGGGGTCGCCGCGGAACGACTCGAGCATCTTCACGAGCGGATGGCGCTTGTCGACTTCCGTCTGGCGATAGGTGCCGACGATGAGCGTCGGCGTCGGGCCGAGGCGGCGCGCGACGTACTGAAGGGCTTCGATCGAGAGCTGCGCTCCGTGCAGCTCCTCGAGGGCGAGGAGCAGCGGCTTGCCGCCCGCGATCCGCGTGAGGGTCCTCGCGATCAGCTCGAAGATCGCGATCTTGTCCTCGGCCTTGCGCCCGTCGCCGGCCTTGACGGCTCCCGAGTCGCTGCTCGCGGCGGCGCGCAGCTCGCCGATCTCCGAGAGGACGGGGAAGAGCGCGATGAGGTCGCCCGCGAGGTCTGTGAAGTCGGGGCGCGAGGACTCCGAGAGGCCCGTGTCCTTCGACCGGAAGTAGTCCTGGATCAGCTCGCAGAACCCCTGGTGGGCGAACGCGCGGTCGTGCTCGACGAAGCGCCCCGACAGCACGCGGACCTTGCGCGCCCGCGCGAGGGCCTTGAGTTCCTCGACGAGGCGGCTCTTGCCGATGCCGGGCTCGCCCGCGAGGACGACGAACTCGCACTCGCCCGCGAGGGCGGCGTGGAGACGGCGCTGCAGCTCGGCCATCTCCCTCTCGCGCCCGATGAACGGCGCCGCGGCCGCGGGGCGCGGGAGCATCCGGCTGGCCGTGAAGACGACGGATTTCCCGAAGTCCTCCTCGCGCAGCTTGCTCCGGTAACGCCGGAGCGCCTCGGCGAGGTGCCCGGCGCGCTTCGGCCGCTTCTCGGGATCCTTCGCGAGGCACTGGAGGACGGCGGCCTCGAGCTCCTCGCTCACGTCGGCGCCGACGCTCCGCATCGGCTGCGGCAGCTCGTGGACGACGCGGTAGAGGACGGACTGCACCTCGCCCGTGAACGGCGGCTCGCCGGCGAGGCACTCGTAGAGGACCGTCCCGAGCGCGTAGACGTCCGAGCGCCCGTCGAACGAGCGCGACGTGACCTGCTCGGGGCTGAAGTAGACGACGGTTCCGACGAGCGTCCCGGTCTTCGTGAGGCGGTCCTCGCTCGTCGCGAGCGCGAGGCCGAAGTCCATCACGCGCGCCCGGATGTGGCCCGTGTCGTCGCGCGAGGTCATGATGTTCTCGGGCTTGATGTCGCGATGGACGATGCCGCGCGAGTGGCTGTAGTCGAGCGCGTCGGCGACCTGCGTCCCGACGTCGAGCACGTCGCCGAGCCGGAGCGAGCCCTCGCGGAGGAGCTGCCGCAGGTTCGTGTTCGCGAGGACCGGCATCACGAAGAAGAGCGACCCCTCGTGCCGGCCGAGGTCGTAGATCGGGACGATGGACGGGTGGTCCATCTGCGCGACGATCTGGGCCTCGCGCTGGAAGCGCTCCTCGGCGTCCTTCGTGAGGTTGCCGGGCGGGATCAGCTTGACCGCGACGTCGCGGTTCAGAACCGGGTCTTTCGCGCGGTAGACGACACCCATCCCGCCGCGCCCCAGCTCGGAGAGGATTTCGTACCGGTCTGCGAGCTTCGTACCGATCACGTCGGGGTGACGCTCCTCATCTGCTTGAGACTGATGCGCAGGATGATACTCCGGGCGTCAGGCCCAGCCGGCGAGGGACTCGTCGAGCGTCTTCAGGGCGTCGTCCACCTCGGACGCCGAGACGATCAGGGGCGGGGAGATCCGGATGACGTTGCCGTAGAGGCCGCCCTTGCCGATCAGGAGCCCGCGGGCTTTCGTCTCCTCGAAGAGGCGGGCCGCCTTCTCCGGGGCGGGTGTCCGGTCCTGCACCGTCTCGTCCGCCACGAGCTCGAGGCCCTGCATGAGGCCCATGCCGCGCACGTCGCCGATCGTCTTCGGATATTTCTTCCTGAGCCCGTCGAGCCCGGCCCTGAGGCGCGCGCCCATCTCGGCCGCGCGCTTCCGGACGTCGATTTCCTCCATGACGGCGATCGTCGCGTTCGCGGCCGTCGAGGAAATGGGGTTCCCGCCGAACGTCGAGATCGTGAGCGCCTTGAACGAGTCCGCGACTTCCGGTGTCGCGATCGTCACGCCGAGCGGCATCCCGTTCGCGACGCCCTTGGCCATCGTCATGATCTCGGGCTCGACGTTCCAGTGCGAGATGCCGTACCAGTGGGTCCCCGTCCGGCCGAAGCCGGTCTGCACCTCGTCGCAGATGAAGACGCCGCCGAATTTCCGGACGATTCCGACGGCGATCTCGAAGTACTCCTTCGGAGGCGTGATGAAGCCGCCGACGCCCTGGATCGGCTCGGCGAGGAAGCCGGCGATCTGGCCCGTCGTCGTCGTCCGGACGATCTCCTCGATGTCCTTCGCGCAGGCGACGCCGCAGGAGGGGTAGGTGAGCTTGAGCGGGCACCGGTAGCAGTACGGCGACGGCGCGTGCTTGATCCCGGCGACCTGGGTCGGGACCGCGCGCCACGGGGCGTGCGCCGTGAGCGACTGCGCGAGGATCGAGCGGCCGGAGTAGCCGTGGCGCAGCGCGATGATCTCGAGCCGGCCCGTGTAGACCTGCGCCAGCACGACGGCGGTCTCGTCGGCCTCGGTGCCCGAGCCCGTGAAGTACGACTTCCGGAGCCGGCCCGGCGTGATCCGCGCGAGCGTCTCGGCGAGCTGGACGATCGGGAGCGTCGGGTAGAGCGTCGAGACGTGCCCGAGCCGGTCCACCTGCGCCTTGACGGCCGCGTTCACCTTGTCGTTCGCGTGCCCGACGGAGACCGTGAGGATCCCGCCGAAGAAGTCGAGGTACTTCTTCCCGTCGGCGTCCTTCAGGTACATCCCCTTGCCCGACTCGAGGACGACCGACTCCTTGTAGTAGTTCGTGACCGACGGGAAGAGAAATTCTTTGTGCTTTGCGCGGACGTCGGCGGACGTGGCGGTCTTGGCGTCGGAAATCGTGCTCATGGCGGTGAATTATGCTCTCCGGCGTGTACTTCAAGCAGTTCTACCTCGGGTGCCTCGCGCACGCCTCCTACCTCATCGGCGACGCCGGCGAGGCGGCCGTCGTGGACCCGCGCCGCGACGTGGACGAGTATCTCGACGAGGCCCGCGCGCAGGGCCTCACGATCAAGTGGGTCCTCGAGACGCACCTCCACGCGGACTTCGTGAGCGGCCACCGGGAGCTCGCGGCGCGGACGGGCGCCACGATCGTCTTCGGCGACAAGGCCCGCGCGGCCTTTCCGCACCGCGGGGTGAACGGCGGCGAGGAGATCGCTCTCGGCGGCCTCGTCCTGCGCTTTTTAGAGACCCCCGGCCACACGCCCGAGAGCATCTCGATCCTCGTCCTCGACCCCGAGCCGCGCCTCGTCTTCACGGGCGACACGCTCTTCATCGGCGACGTCGGCCGGCCCGACCTCGCGGCCTCGCCGGGCGGCGTCACGCCGCAGGACATGGCCGGCGCGCTCTACGACTCGCTGCACGGCAAGCTCCTGACGCTGCCGGACGACGTCGCCGTCTACCCGGCGCACGGCGCGGGCTCGCTCTGCGGCCGGAACATCTCGAGCGAGACGTCCTCGACGATCGGCGTGCAGCGCCGGACGAACTACGCGCTCCGCCCGATGCCGAAAGAGGACTTCGTGCGCCTGATGACGGCGGATCTCCCGGAGGTCCCCGCGTACTTCCCGCGCGACGTCGAGCTGAACCGCGCCGGCGCGCCGCCGCTCGAGACGCGCGCCCCCGCCGCGCTCGACGCCTCCGAGGTGCGCCGCCTCGCGGAGGCTGGCGCGACCGTCCTCGACGTCCGTCCGCCCGCAGCCTTCGGCGCCGGGCACCCCGAGAGTGCCGTGCACATAGGCCTCTCGGGACAGTTCGCGTCGTGGGCGGGAGCGCTCCTCCCGCCCGAGAAGCCGATCGTCCTCGTCACGGAAGACGCGGCGCAGGCGCAGGAGGCGGCGACGCGCCTCGCGCGCGTCGGCCTCGAGAACGTCGCGGGCTACCTGGACGGTGGCGTCGCGGCGTGGGACCGCGGGGGCTTTCCGGTCGCGCGCCTGGAGCAGATCGACGTCGCCGAGCTGGAGGCGCGGCGGCTGGAGGATCCCGGCCTGAAGATTTTCGACGTGCGGCGCCCAGGCGAGTACTCCGCGGGCCACGTGCCCGGCGCGGTGCCGGTCCCGCTCGACCGGCTCGCGCGCGAGATCGACACGATGCCGGTCGCTGGCCGCATCGCGATCATCTGCGCGAGCGGCTACCGGTCGAGCGTCGCGGGCAGCCTGCTGCTCCACCGGAAGGGCGCCGAGCCGATCAACGTCGTCGGCGGCACGAACGCCTGGGTCGCCGCGGGATATCCGGTCGGTAAGGGGAGGAGAGAGAGAGGGGGGATTTCTAGAAGGTGAAGAGACGCGCGTCTTCCTTCGCAGGAAATCCCCTCTCCCGGGTTTTCCTCTGAATACCCCGTCTTTAACGATGATCTCGCCCCGCGAGATCACGACGTCCGCCGCGCCCTGTACGACTCTTCCTTCGTAGGGCGTGTAGTCGACGCGCTGGTGGAGAGTCTTCGCGCTGAGCGTGACCTTCCGGTTCGGGTCGAAGACGACGATGTCGGCGTCCGAGCCCGGCGCGATCGTGCCCTTCTTCGGGAAGAGGCCGAAGATCTTCGCGGGCGAGGTGGACGTCAGCTCGACGAAGCGGTTCGGCGAGATGCGGCCCTTCACGACGCCGCCGTCCCAGAGGAGCGACATGCGCGTCTCGATGCCGGGAGCGCCGTTCGGGATCTTCGAGAAGTCGTCCTTCCCGAGGAGCTTCTGGTCCTTCATGCAGAACGGGCAGTGGTCGGTCGAGACGGCCTGCAGGTCGTTCATCTTCAGCCCGCGCCAGAGCGCCTCCTCGTTGCCCTTCGCGCGGAGGGGCGGCGACATGACGTACTTGGCGCCCTCGAACCCGGGCTCCTCGTAGTTGTCGTACGAGAGGAAGAGGTACTGCGGGCAGGTCTCGGCGTGCATCGGGAGGCCGCGATCGCGCGCCTCGGCGATCTTCTCGAGCGCCTCGGCGGCCGAGAGGTGGACGACGTAGAGCGGGACGTTCGCCATCTCGGCGAGGCAGATCGCGCGGTACGTCGCCTCGGCCTCGGCGCGCGGCGGGCGCGTGAGGGCGTGCCACTTCGGGGCCGTGTGGCCCTCGGCGATCGCGCGCCGGACGAGGACGTCGATGACGTCGCCGTTCTCGGCGTGCATGCAGATCGTGCCGCCGTTCTCGCCCGTCTTGAGCAGCGCGCGGAAGATGGACCCGTCGTCCAGCATGAGAACGCCGCGGTAGGCCATGAAGAGCTTGAACGACGTCACGCCTTCCTTCACGAGGACGTCCATCTCCTTTTCGACGGCGTCCGGAAGGTCCGTGATGATCATGTGGAAGCCGTAGTCGATCGCGGCCTTGCTCTCGGCCTTCTTCATCCAGGCGTCCCGCGCCTCGCGCAGCGTCTGGCCCTTGTACTGGATCGCGAAGTCCACGATGGACGTCGTTCCGCCGTGCGCGGCGGCGATCGTCCCGGACTCGAAGTCGTCCGCCGAGGTCGTGCCGCCGAACGGCATGTCGAGGTGCGTGTGCGCGTCGATGCCGCCGGGGATCACGAGCTTGCCCGTCGCGTCGAGGACGGGCGCGTCGATTGCGGGAGCGGCCCCGTGCGCGAAGATCGCGGAGATCGTGGGGCCGTCGACGAGGACGTCGCCGAGGTAGTCGTCGACTGCCGTGACGATGCGGCCGCCCTTGATGAGGAGCTTGTTCACAGGGCCACCAGCGGCCCGTAGGTCTCCGGCCGCCTGTCCCGGAAGAACTGCCACGTCCGCCGGACCTCCTCGATCATGTCGAGGTCGCACGTCGCGACGAGGAGCTCGTCTTTGTGCTCGCTCGCGGTCGCGAGGAAGTTGCCGCGCGGGTCGACGACGTACGACGAACCGTAGAAGCGGCCGATGTTCCACGGGGCCTCCGTGCCGACGCGGTTGATCGCGCCCACGAAGTACCCGTTGGCGACCGCGTGCGCGGGCTGCTCGAGCTTCCAGAGGTACTGCGAGAGACCGGCGACCGTCGCGGACGGGTTGAAGACGATCTCGGCGCCGTTCAGCCCCAGCGCGCGCGCGCCCTCGGGGAAGTGGCGGTCGTAGCAGATGTAGACGCCTACCTTCGCGTAGCGCGTCTGGAAGACGGGGTAGCCCATGTTCCCCGGCTTGAAGAAGTACTTCTCCCAGAAGCCCGACGTGTGCGGGATGTGGTTCTTGCGGTACTTGCCGAGGTACGTTCCGTCCGAGTCGTACACGGCGGCGGTGTTGTAGTAGACGCCGGCGTCCTCGCGCTCGTAAACGGGCACGACGACGGCCATGCGGTACTTCTTCGCGATCTTCGCGATGGCCTCGGTCGTCGGCCCGGGCACGGGCTCGGCGGCGTCGTACCAGCGGGGATCCTGCGACGGGGCGGAAGTACGGCCCGTTGAAAATCTCCTGCAGGCCGAGGATCTGGACGCCCTTTTTGCCGGCCTCGTGAATGAGCTTCACGTGCAGGTCCATCGCGGCCTTCTGCACCTTCGCGAGCGAGGCCTTCGGGTCCGAGACGGGGTTGTGCGTCTGGATCAGGCCGACCGTGACCTTGCGCGGCATTAGAACCACCTCTCGATGACGACCTTCTGGTCCGTGTAGAACGCGATGCCGTCGCGGCCGTGCGCCTTCACGTCGCCGAAGAAGCTCTCCTTCGACCCGCCGAACGGGAAGAACGACATGGGCGCCGCGACGCCGACGTTCACGCCCACCATCGCCGGCGGCGCCTGCGACGCGAACGTCCGCGCGGACTTGCCGCTCCCCGTGAAGATCGACGTCGCGTTCGCCTGCGGGTGGTCGTGCAGGAGCGCGAGCGCCGAAGCGAGGTCCGGCACGTTCATGAGCGACAGCACCGGCCCGAAGATCTCCTCGCGTCCGATGGAGGACTCGGCGAGACCTTGTCGAAGACGGACGCCCCGAGGAAGAACCCGTTCTGGCGGCCTTTCACGGTGACGCCGCGGCCGTCGAGGACGAGCTCGGCCCCCTCGGCGAGGCCCTTGTCGATGAGGAGAGACGCTGGCGCGCCGCCTCGCGGATGACCGGGCCCATCGTGACGCCCGGCTCGAGGCCGTCGCCGACCTTGATCGCCTTCGCGGCCGCGACGAGGCGCTCGCGCACGTCCGCGTGGTGGCTCGCCGCCCACCGTGACGACGATCGAGCCGGCGAGGCACCGCTCGCCCGCGCAGCCGTAGCAGGACTCCGAGACGATGCCGATCGACTTGTCGAGGTTCGCGTCCGGCATCACGACGATGAAGTTCTTCGCGCCCCCGAGCGCCTGCACGCGCTTGCCGGCGTGCGACGCCGTCCGGTAGACGTGCCTCGCGACGGGCGTCGAGCCGACGAACGACACGCCCTTCACGTCCGGATGCTCGCAGAGCCCGTTCACGACGTCCGCTCCGCCGCGTTCACGAGGTTCACGACGCCGGGCGGGACGCACTTCGGAGAGCAGCTCGTGCATGCGTTTTCTGCGAAAGCGGGACGAGCTCGGACGGCTTCACGACGAACGTGTTGCCCGTCGCCACCGCGAACGGCAGGAACCAGAGGGGGACCATGGCGGGGAAGTTGAACGGCGCGATCGCCCCGAAGACGCCCATGGGCTGGCGGTGGACGTCGCAGTCCAGCCCGCGCGCGATGTCCTCGAGGCCGTAGCCCATCATCATCGAGGGCATCCCGCACGCAACCTCGACCGCCTCGATGCCGCGCCGGACGGACCCGCGCGACTCGTCCAGCGTCTTGCCGTGCTCGGTCGTGACGATGCGGGAGATCTCCTCGAAGTGCTCCTCGAGCCGGTTCTTGAACGCGAACATCGCGCGCGCCCTCTCCACGACGGGCGTCGCGCGCCATCCGGGGAAAGCCGCCTTCGCGGCGGCGACGGCCGCGTCCACGTCGGCGCGCGTCCCGAGCGGTGACTTCGCGATGACGGCGCCCGTGGCGGGTTGTAGACGTCGCAGGACGACGTCGCGCGCGAAGTCGATCCACGCGCCTCCGACGAAGTCGCGCAGGAGGGAGCGTTCGTCATCCGGCACCTCCGATAAAGCGGGAGCGCCGATTCTAGACCGGGGAGAGCGAATCTCAGCTGCGGCTACCGGTAGTAACCGTTCACGTCGAGGACGAGGTTCAGCGAGCCGTTCGTGTTGTTCCGCACGGTCACGCGGCCGGTGCCGTCGCTCGAAAGGAAGAGGTGCGCGTTGTTCGCCCGCGTCCGGCCGGCCCGGAAGCTGACCGTCGAGACGGCTGGCGGAGACACGAGCGTCGCGGGGTAAATCACGAGGTCGCCGGCGGCGGCCGGGCTCACGATCGTGACGTTCGCCGAGACCGTCTGCGTCCCGGCCGGAACGCCGCACGAACCGACGAGCGTGAACGTGCGCGAGGCCCCGGCGCCGAGCGCGGGTCCCGTCGAGGGGGCCCGCCGCGTTGCGGCGTGTCCACGAGGCGGCAGGGCGTGAGCGTGAAGAACGTCGTGGCCCCCTGCCGCGTCGGGGTCGGCGTAGGCGTCGGCGTTCGCGTCGGGGTCACGGTCGGAGTCGGGGGGCGGGGTGGGCAGGTCGTGGGCGTCGGGGTTCGCGTCGGGGTCAGGGTCGGGGTCCTGGTCGGCGTCGGGGTCGGCGTGCCCGGCAGGAACGTCGGCGTCTGGGTCGGGGTCGCGGTGGCCGTCGGCGTCAGGGTCGGTGTGATCGTCGGCGTCGCCGTCCGCGTCGCCGTCGCCGTCGGGGTGGGCGTCGGCGTCGGCGGGATGCCGGTTCCGTACGTGTAGAGGGGACGTCGCGGTGTAGCCCTGGTTGGATGGGTTCCGGACGGTCACTTCGACGACGCCGTCGGCGTGCGCGCCCGTCGTCGCGTTGATCGTCGTCGCGTTCACGAAGGCGACGCCCGTCGCGGCCACGCCGCCGATCGTGACGGTCGCGCCCGAGACGAACCCCGTGCCCGAGATCGTGACCGCGGTGCCGCCGGCGGTCGGGCCCGCGTTCGGGGCGACGTCCGTGACGATGGGGCCCGCGACCGTGCCGAAGCAGCTGGGGCGGCCCTCGACGTACGTCCGGATGCGCGCCGTGACGGCCTGGCTCGTCTCGCCCGGCACGCCGAGGAACATCTTGATGTTCGAGTATCCGCCGGAGCAGTGCGTGTGGGGCGAAGCCGAAATTGTGCCTTCCGAGCTCGTGCGCCACGACCATGAAGTCCCAGTACGTGAACGAGATGTTCGTCGGAGCGACGCCCGAGAGGCTCGCGCTGACGCCGTACCCGGCGCCGCCGCAGAGCGCGTTCAGGTAGGCGATGCCGCCGCCGAGGCCCTTCCCCGAGAGCATGTGCGCCGTCGCCCGGGGAACGGTGCCGCGGTTCGTGCTCCAGTACGAAACGAACTCCGACAGCGCGGCGGACGTGCCGCTCGTCGCGTTCCACGGGTCCGCCGCCGTCGTCCAGATGGAGAGGTGGTTCACCTGGAGCGTCACGAGAACGTCGCGCTGGTAAACCGCCGAGACGAAGGCGGAAGAGGTCGCCGACGTACTTTCGTGAGGTTCGTCGTGGAGTTGAACTTCGCGTAGAGCTCGTAGTCCGTCTCCACGGCGATTCCCGCGAAGTACATGACGTTGCTCAGCGCGCGCCGGTTCAGCGAGGCGGGCGGGTTTTCGTCTCGGGAACGGGAAGCGAGTCCGTTCCGCACGTGAAGGTCCGCATCGCGTCGGGACGTCGGTCTCGGGGTCCGGCGTCCGGACGAGGGTGCGGCCGGGAGGTCCGTCGCCGTAAGGGTGACGCTCCGGCCCGAGGACCGAGACGCGCCGCCCGTGATCACGAAGCCGCGGGCGAGCGTCCCGCGCGCGAGGACGACGACGGACGACGGATCGCCGATGACGCGCCCCGTGAACCAGCGGTCGGTGGAGCCGGGGCGAGGGGTGTCGCCGAACGGCCGTGGACGACGATCTGGGCGTCCGGCGCGAAGACCTGCCGCTGGAAACCTCGAATTCCACGCTCGTTCCGTCGTCGAGCGTGACGGGCTGGGTCGTGATCCGGGCGTCCGGCCCGAAGCGGCCCGTCGAGAACCGGAACGTCCTGTCGTCCACGACCCGCTCGGCGTCGGCCCGGGCGGCGCCGAAGAGGCCGAACGCGGCCAGCGCGGCGGCCGCAAGGACACGCCCACCCGTACGCCCGCGCGAAACCCGGTTCATGGACACACTTCCTGACAAGTAGTGTCGAGGCCCCCACGGCGAGTGCGCGATCATGCGGGGGTGACCCGGTCCGAACGCTTCGCAGCGTGCGCCGCCGCCGCCGCCTGGTCGCGTGGGGCTGGCCGGCCCTGACGTCGTCGGGTACGAGGGCCCGTACGACGAGGGCAACACGCTCTGCGCGGCCACGCGGTTCTCGCGGGCGAGACGCCGTACCGCGACTTCTGGGCCTTCACCCCCCGGGACGACGTGGCTTCTCTCGCCGGCGCGTTCCCGGGTCTTGGCGCCACGCTCGGCGTCGAGCGCTGCCGTGAAGATCGGCGTCGTCGCGCCCGCGGCCGTCCTCCTATTCCTGCTCGCGCGGCCCGCGGCGCGGAAAGGATGGGCCGCCGCGTCCGCGCTGCTCTTCGTCGTCCTCCCCGACGCAGACGCCCTCGCTGCGGTCGCGCGACGCCGGCCTGCGTCCTCGTCCTCGCCACGCTGCGCGCCGCGTGCGCGCCCACGGACCGCCCGCGCCGCCGCGCGCTCGTCTCGTCGCCGGGCTCTCGCGGGCCTCACGTTCTGGTTCAAGCAGGGATTTCGTCGGGGCTGCGGCGGTGGCGGGAGGCGATCGCCGTGGGGACGTCCGCCGCCCTGAGTGCGCCGTTAGGCGGAAGCTTCGCGCGACTCTCTTCGACGCTCTCATCCCCTTCGCCGTCGGGCTTTCACCGGCCTGACCCACTCTGGCGGCGACATGGCCAGAGAGGACCTTCAAGAATTTCTTCGAACAGGCGATCCTGTTCCCGCCTTCGTCGTTCGGGCGATTCCGCTCGATTCCCCTTTCCTTGCGGTTCGAGCAGGTCACCGGAGCCTTCGGACGGGATTTCTTCGAATGTGGCTCTGAATGCGGCCGCGGTGCCGATCCTCTTCGTGCGGTTCTTGTGGCGCTGGCAGGCGGCATGCGGGAGTGGCTCTGCGGCGAGGCGCGAAGCGGCACGGCTGCGTCCGCGTCCGTCCTGCTGGCTTCTTCCGTCGCCGGTTTTCTTCTCCTCGCGGCGCCTTGGCAACGGGCGGATCTCGAGCACCTGAACCCCGCCCTCGCGCTCGCGCTCGTGGCGCTGGCGGCTCTCGCGGGGCCGCGCGGGGATCGCCGCTCCGCGGCGCTGCGTGCCGCAGGCGCGGCGCTCTTCGCCGCAGTGGCGCTCGCCCAGCTCTCGTAGCTCTCGCGGCGCCTCGCGGGGCGCGAGGGACTACGTTTCCGTCCGACCTCGCGGAGCGGGCGCGCTTCGTCACTGGCGGGTCGAAAGCCAGGCGAGCGCATTTCGTCGGGAACGAGCGTCACGATTGGCTCGTCTACAACGCGCCCCTCGTCTACTTCCTCGCAGGCCCCTTCTTGAACGCGACGCTTCGCTAAAACAATCCCACCCGCGTCATCACGGCGCGTACCGTGCAGGAGGAGATCGTCCGGTCGCTGGAGGCCTCCGGCGCGCGCTGGATCATCCTGAGCGCAGGGCCGCCTCCCGGCGGAGAGCCGAACGGAAGCTCGCTTTCGAGCGGCGTCGTCGTCCTCGACAGCGGGAGTGGATCGCGCGCCGCGCGCGCGAAGGCAGCGCAGTTCCGGGAGCACTCGCGTGATGAGGATCGAGGAACCGGCTACGCGGCGCTGACGCCGAGGGCCGGCGGCGAAGCCTTCGTCCAGCGTCCTCGGGCGATATCCACGCACGCCGCGGCGAACGGCCCGCGGGGGTGGTCCGCGTCCTGGTTCAGGCCGAGGGAGCGCCTCGGGCGTAGGGAAGAAGGAGGGCGAGACCTTCACGGCGAGCGAGGCCGCAGCCATCGCAAGCGGCAGCCGGGACGTGGAAAATGCGGCGCCGCTGCCCCAGCGCGGTCGCGATGCGCGCGACGAGGTCGATCGAACGACAGCACCGTCGCGCCCGACACGCCCCACGTTCCACCGGCTGCGGCCGCGCTCGAGCGCGATCTCGACGGCGGCCGCCACGTTCTCGACGTGGACGGGCTGGACAACCCCGCGGTCCCGGGGCCGAAGACAGGGGAAGACGCCGGGCGCGTTCTTCACGAAGCTCGACGAGGCGCGCGAAGTGGAGGCCGCCGCCCTCGCCGTAGACCATGATCGGCCGGGCGACAGACGCCCAGGATCCCGGAAGCCGCGACGAGCGCCTCCGCATCGACCTTCGACTGCCTGCCGTAGCGCTGTTCTTCTTAGCGTACGCGGCCGAGACCGCCGAGACGTAGACGACGCGCGCCGCCGCCCGCAGCGCGCCGCCACTGCGGGAACGTTGCGCGTCCCGTCGACGTTCACGGTGCGGATCTTTTCCGGCAGGTTTGGAAGCATCGCGGCCGCTGGCGTGGACGACGGCGGTGACGCCCGAGCCGAAACGGCTCGGCTGCCAGGGTCGAGGATGTCCCCCCACGAGGTCGACGCGCCCGGCAGGTCGGCAGGAAGACCTTCGGCGGCAGGAACTAGGCCGCGGACCCGAAGGCCCAAGGCGGTGAGACGGCGCGCGACGCGGCGGCCGACTGAGCCAGCCATGACTCCGGTGAGAAAGATCATGGGCCGGGTTTGCCTGACGCCCCCACGCAGGGAAGTCCTTCTGCAGTTCCGGCGCTCCCGTC